>CAYLYR010000011.1:0-22408 GCA_964387835.1 uncultured Melioribacter sp. | reverse complement strand
CTATCCTCATATTTTTTTGATAAATCTAAAATCCGCTTGTAAAAATCCTGAGTAAAAACATTCTTTCCTATTCGGGCAACGACTACTCCGACGGTTTCGGTGGAATCTACCAGCATCCCGTAAATCATAGCGTTGCTGCGGACTTTGCGTTCTAATTCCTTTAACTTCTCGGGGGATTTAGGTACGCGTTTGTAAAAGCGCCTTACGTCCATTCCCTCATCAGAGCCGACAATGTTATCGGCAGTATAAAGAGAAGTAACGTCGTTTTTGTTAATCTCCGGCATTTTCATAAACGTCTTGGATAAATCCTTGATAATTTTCAACGTCTTGGGATTGTAAATACCGTTTTTATTCTCCACGGCAATAATAATTCCGTCTTTAATATCGAACCATTTTTCCGCTTTATTGCTGTAAACAAAAGCAGGATGATTTTGCGGCATATACTTATCGAGATTTGTTTCCATCCTCGAATTTTCTTTCATCTTTAAAAAGAAAAAGATAGAAAACACTACAATTCCCGCCATAATTAGCCATGAGAATTTTAACGATTTTTCAAATATTTTCTTCATTTATTTCCTTTCTTTAATTATTGTTTATTAAAATTTTTCTTATCGATTCAAGGAGTTTACTCCCTTCCTTCAGTAAGTCGAATGCGTAAAAAGAAAGCTCCCACTTCTTTATTTCAAGACGAAATGCTCCGAGAATAAACATAACAATATGCTCTGCCGGCAAATCGTTTCGGATTTCGCCGCTGCTTTGTCCTTCCATAATCAGATTAAGGAAGAGGCTCTCGTTTCTGTTGATAAGTTCCTTAATTTTATTAGCTAATATTTTTTCGTTCTTGAAAATTTCATCGGAAAAAATCACCGAAACAAGGGGAGGAGTTTCAACAAACTTCAGCAAATGCTGATTTAAGATATAGATTATTTTCTCCACTGAAGTTTTATCTTCCAATAAAGATAAACTGCCGTCTTGCGGGAATAAGCTGTGGAAGCTATCGAGAATGGCTACAAGTATTGATGTTTTATTTTCAAAGTGCCTGTAAAGAGCCGGTTCGGAAACATTTATTCCTTTTGCTAAATTCTTAATAGTTAGCCCCTGAATTCCCTTTTCGGAAATCAGCTTTATCGCTTCTTTTGTTATTTCTTCTTGTCTTTTTGTCATTGTTTTCAATGTTAGTTAATATTCACTAACTAAATTTACAAAACATATTCTCATTTGTCAAGAAATAAAACTCATTATCTTTTTTTTAATTGATTTAACTCACAAATCGCTTATTTGCCGCAAGAAATTTACATGTCTCAATTTTATATCTGTATCGTAAAAATCTGTTTAAGAGGAAAGTTAACAGCCTTTTTCTTAGGTTGAAAAAGTTAATCAAGGAAGGAACAGAAACTATGAAAAGAGATAAAATAAAAAAGGCGTAAAAAATTCACGCCTTAAATAATTAGTGGAGGTGGCGGGAGTTGAACCCGCGTCCGAGATTACCCGTCAGTGAACCACTACGTGCGTAGTTTGTTGATCGAGTTTCGCAATATTAACCTCAGCAAACAAGGGTTAATATTGCTATTCCGATAAAAGGGTTCGCCTTGCCTACTCGGAAGCTCGGTTCGGCTATCGCTCTTTACGGCGTTCCGTCTTATCCTAGAGCGAAAGGATAAGGGGAACGGCTGCGTATTACTTACGCAGCTAAGGCGTAATTAGATTCGCCAGTTATTGTTTTTCCGCCGTTTAACGTGTCTGCGGCACACGGCACGCGTTTCAAAGACCAAATAATCCCGTCGAAGCCAATTTCACCCCCTAATTTTAGGGAGCTTGATTATCAAGAATTTATTAAACAAGTTACTTTTTCCGCGGTTCCCAAACCGGTTCGGAAATGTTTTCCAAAAAGTTTGCGTAACGCGCAAGAACAAACAACAAGTCTGACAATCGATTAAGGTAAACTACAACTTTTTCGTTAATATCAAAATTTTCCGAAAGAGAAACCGCTTCTCTTTCGGCTCTGCGGCAGATAGTTCTCGCTACGTGCAATTGCCCCGCCGCCGCTCCTCCTCCGGGTAGAATAAAGACTTTCAGCTCGGGAAGCGCTTCGTTAAATTTATCTATTAATTTCTCAAGTCCTTCAACATACGCGCTGTCGATTCTATTAACCTTGAGTTTTATGTTTTCGAGAGGAGTTGCCAAGTCGCCTCCTAAATCGAATAAATCATTCTGTAAACCGGCAAGAATTTTTTTAAGTTCGGCGTCTTTAATAAATGCAGCAGCCAAGCCGATTTGCGAATTAAGTTCGTCAACGGTTCCGTAAGCGTTCAAACGCGGATGATTTTTGGAAACTCTGTCGCCACCGTAGAGAGACGTTTTCCCCTTATCTCCGGTTTTGGTGTAAATCTTTATAGCCATTTTTTATTTTCCTTACTCTTTTTCAGGTTATGTAACTGATACGACAAAACTTAATTTTTATCTTGCTGACTCCAAGGTTACCCAAAATAAAATCATCAATCAAACCTTGAAATTTTATTAATCGGGAATGGAAATATTAATATTATAAATTCTCATTAAAAACAGGACAGAGAAAAAAATTATTCTCTGTCCAAACTAATCTTAATATTTTCTGAACCATCTCCGGTTTACTTTTGTAACATAGAGATGTTTCAAAGTATCCCAATAGAAAGGGATTGAATCGTACTGACGAATATATGTCGAATCGATATAACGATACTCGAAATAATCGGGATACTTATCGTGATTAATATCCGTCATCGTTCTCTTATGTGCAAGTCCGACGTATGTTTCCAAGAGATGCGGCGGTTTCTTTAATCCGTCAACAAGGAAAAAGTTATAATTACGATGACCTGAGATTATACCGTCTTCATAATTAAGCTCAACGTACAAAATATTTTTAGGTCTCCATCGTTTCAACGTCATTTTGTTAAACCCGCCATGGATTGGGACTTCAGCTTCCCAAAGCTTATTGAAAGAATTATTGGAACACTCGAAAAGTGTCAAAAAGAAAAACGCGGTACCGAGTTTAGTGCTGTCCAGATTAATAAAGCTCGATTCATACCCGACAACATTTTTTGTCTCGATATTTCTTTCACCGGGCTTGGATTTAGCTATCAATGCAAAAATATAAAGATGCCCTTTGTGCCGATAATAGATTACCGCTTCCTTGGGAATTTTGTAGGAATAAGTTCTATCCATCTGAACCAAAAGGGTTCCGGCCGGATAATTCTCAAGGATGTACTGTTTTAACGAAAGCGTATCGCACGGATTTTTAGAGCGTTTCAACCTTTCGGCTTGTTCAATATTGTATTCGCGCAATCGTTTTTCTTTAGTTCCGGAGTGTGCGGCGCTGGCTTTTCCTCCAATGCCGCCCCCTTCTTCCGATTTGGAACAAGCGACCGTAAGCAATAACAAAACACCGAAAGCAATAATTAATTTTTGAAATCTTTGCATTTTTAACCTCATAAATTATTAAATTGCCTCCTAAAGAAAAAAGGCAATTCTTAAATTTATTATTTCAAATCCTTAATTGCATCAAAGAAAAATATTGAGCTGTAAATTCCTTTTTCAAAATGCTCCAACGGAAAATGTTCATTAGGTGAATGAATATCATCCGTATCGAGACCGAATCCCATTAATATTACCGGAGCATTTAAGTTTTCCATAAAATCGACTACAATCGGAATCGACCCGCCTTCACGAGTAAAAACGGTCTTCTTTCCGAAAGCCTTTGAAGTCGCTTCGGCGGCGGCTTGCAGATATGGATTATCCAAAGGGACAACCGCCGGTCTGCCGCCGTGCATATCAACAACTTCCACCTTACAGCTTTTAGGCGTTAACGATTTTATGTATTTTGTGAATTCTTTGGCAATTTTATCAGGGTTTTGATTCGGCACCAAACGCATGCTTATTTTAGCGGTTGCTTTTGAGGGAAGAACCGTTTTAGCTCCTTCTCCGGTATAGCCGCCGTAAATTCCATTGCAATCTAACGTTGGGCGCGCCCACAGACGTTCAAGAGTTGAGTAACCCTTTTCTCCCTGTAATTCTCTTACACCGAATTCCTTGGCAAATTTTCTGTCGGAAAATTTAAGCGCGGCAATGCTTTCCTTCTCTTTTTTCGTTAATTTCTTAACATCCTTATAAAAATTAGGAATCGTTACTTTATTATTTTTATCGTGAAGCTTCGCGATTATCTTTGCGAGTTCATTTATCGGATTTGCCAAAGCGCCGCCGAAACTACCGGAATGTAAATCTCTGTTAGGTCCCGTTAGCGTTACTTCAAGATAGGCTAATCCGCGAAGTCCGTAATTGATGGTTGGAATACCGGGAGCGTACATGCTTGTATCCGAAATTAACACGGTATCGCAAGCAAGCAATTTTTTATTTGCCTTTAAGTAAGTCTCTATACTTTCGCTTCCTACTTCTTCTTCTCCTTCGATTAAAAACTTAACATTAACAGGAAGTTTTCCTTCATTTTTAAGATACGCTTCAACACTTTTAATATGAACTAAATTTTGTCCTTTGTTATCATCGGCGCCGCGCGCAAAAATGTTTCCCTCTTTAATAACGGGATCAAAAGGATCATTGTCCCACAGTTCATAAGGATCGGGCGGCTGAACATCGTAATGCCCGTAAATTAACACCGTGGGTTTCCCCGGCGCGCCCATCCACTCGCCGTAAACCAGCGGATTGCCTTTTGTTTTAATTAGTTTTACTTTTTTTAATCCTGCTGTTTTTAGTTTGCCGGAAACAAACTTTGCGCATTCAATCATTCTATCCTTATGATCTTCGGATGCGCTGATACTGGGAATTCGCAAATAATCTTTAAGCTCTTCCAAATAAGCGGCTTGATTTTCTTTTGCGTATGCGAGAGCCTTTTCCATAATATTTAACCCTTAATTTAAATTAAAGAAAACAACGTCTTAATATAATAATATTTTTCCCTATTTATAAGGTTTGCGCTGAAATAGAAGGCTCTTGATTTTTATTGAACGAATATTCAATAAAGTTTTTCGATTGAGTGCATTAACCTTTTTAATGAATAAAACAAATTCAAAATTAATTTTTAAATGTCTTATTTTTAAGTTTATGAAAAATTCAAAATGGCGTGATTCTATTTAAGTATATATTAAAAAATCATTTTTTCCCGTTTCTGTTTGCTGTTGTTACCTTAATGGGAATTTTTCTTCTTCAATTTCTGATGAAGTTTGCCGATCGCCTTGTAGGGAAAGGGCTTCCTACAATTGTTATTGTAAAATTAATAACTTACAATCTTGCTTGGATGCTGGTTCTTGTTATTCCAATGGCTGTGCTTATTTCCACGTTGATGGCTTTTGGAAACATGGCGCAAAACAACGAAGTAGCTATAATGAAATCCGCGGGAATGAGTTTATTCCGTATGATGCTTCCACCGTTCCTCGGCGGAATCATTCTCGCGTTTTTTTTGATTTGGTTTAACAATAATGTTTATCCTAACGCCAACCACGCCGCCCGCATGATTATGTACGATATATCGAGAAAAAAGCCAACAGTGTCACTTGTCGAAGGAGTAATCTCCAATGAGATTCCCGGCTATTCGATATTAGCCGAAAAAATTAATCCTAAAAACAATGTTATGAAAAATCTTAAAATCTTTGATAGACGCGACTATTATAAATCCGTTGTAATCACAGCTAAGAAAGGGAAAATATATTTCTCGAAAGATAAAACCAAAATGATTCTTGATCTTTACAATGGAGAAATCCATGAAACCAGGTTTGATAAAAAAGAGGACTACCGTAAAATTGAGTTCTCGAGACATAGAATTGCGCTCCCTTCCGATCAATTTACTTTTAAGCAGACTTCGGATTTACAACGCGGCGACAGAGAACTCAGCGCTCCGGCAATGGAAAAAATTGTTGATAGCTTAAAACATAAAAAAGCGGAACAAATAAAATCGTTGGACAAAAAAATAGAATCAATTGTTGAAATTTCGCTCGATAATAAAGTAAGTAAAAATAAAAAGTTACTCCGCAAAAGAAATATTATTAACCATCGGCAAGTCCTTTCTTCGGTAACCGACAAACTAAACGTAGCTCGTTCAAGGTTACGTTCGGACTTAACCCGTATTGAAACCACACGCCGAAGCATCAACAAATATAAGGTTGAAATTCACAAAAAATATGCTCTTCCATTTGCTTGTATTGTTTTTATTCTAATTGGAGTTCCGCTTGGAACTATGCTTCGTAAAGGCGGTTTTGGAGTTGCCGCCGGTGTCAGTCTCTTTTTCTTTCTTGTTTATTGGGCATTTTTAATCGGCGGTGAAAAATTAGCCGATCGCGATTTGCTTTCTCCTTTCTGGGGCATTTGGAGTGCAAATATTGTTCTCGGTATTTTAGGCGTTTACTTAACAAGAATCAGCGCAAAAGAGAGAATTGAACTTGATTTTTCTTTTATCACAAAATTCTTTAAAAGGAGAAATTCCGTTGGTTAAAATCCTTGACAAATATTTGACCAAACAATTTCTACTTACTTTGCTTTTCGGTCTCTTAGCTTTTATTTTCATTTTTATCATAATCGACTTAATGGAAAAGCTGGATGATTTTATTGATAACAACGCCGGTTTGAACATAGCGTTAAAATATTATTTTTACTTAATCCCTGAAATAATTCGCCTGATGCTTCCGGTTTCCGTGCTTCTTTCGGCATTGTTTACAATGGGAAAACTTTCCGAAACAAACGAAGCAACCGCAATGAAATCAAGCGGTATGAGTTTTTTGAGAATTGCCAAACCGTTTATTTTAACAACAATATTAATAAGTTTGTTTGCAATTTATTTCGGCGGTTACTTAGTTCCGCAGGCAAATAAGGAAAGAATTTATATTGAACAAAACTATTTACGAATCGGCTTGGTTCGAAACCGAAACAATATTATTTTTCAAGATTCTCCGACCCGCATTATTACGATTCGATATTTCGACCCGAAACGGCAAGTAGTTAACAGGATAGGGATTGAGGAGTTTGACAAAAAAAATCCCACCAAACTTATATGGCGGATAGATGCAAAAAGGATGAAGTTCGATACAAAAAGCAATGTGTGGATTTTACACGACGGAGTAAAAAGAATATTTAAAGATAAAAAAGAAGAATTAACAACATTTACAACTCTCGCAGAAAAAAATCTGAATTTTAAGCCTGAAGATATTTTAAAAAAGCAGATTCGTCCGACTGAAATGACGCTCTCGCAGTTATCTTCCGAAATAAAAAATATTTTACGTTCCGGAAATGATCCGACGCGTCTTGAAATTGAATATCATTCAAGAATTGCTTTTGCTTTTGCCAGCATTATTACTCTTCTTTTCGGATTGCCCTTAACATTAAACAAACGTCATACGGGGATTGCTCTACAAATCGGAATCAATCTTCTTATTACGTTTGTCTATTTGGCTTTTATGCAAATAAGCCAGGCTTTCGGAAAGAACGGAGCATTAAATCCGTTTCTTACAGCCTGGCTTGCAAATATCATCTTTCTTGCCGGAGCAATGATTAATATTGTTAAAGCTCAGCGGAGTTAAAATCTCCAGCGTGAACCCATCGAAAGGTTGACCTCTTTTGCATCATTAGCTTTCATTAACGAACCGAAATTATTTGCGGAAATAATAAATTCAAATGCGCCTAAATCAATTCCGGTACCGGCAGACCACGCAACCGAGGCTCTTCCGTTACCAAAGCCTAATCCGGTTAATATCGGAATAAAGGAAACCGGACGCCATTCCATTCCCAGCGCAAGTCCAAGTTCATCGGAGTTAGAAGCGACATTATTAAAACCTTTAATTATTTCGGCGGAAAGTTTTAACTCGCCAGGGATTTCAGGAACAACTTCATTCATGTTTGCCGTTGCGCCAAGTCTGAAAACCGTCGGGAGCGAGGTTTTAATTTCACCTTCGTAAAAACTTCCGTTAGCTGTTACTAAGTTTTTCAATGAGTCCAAAGCATCACTATCCGTAATATCTTTGACGGAAAGAGCAAAATCGGATTGGTATTCGGCTATATTTTTATTCCACGTTACAGAACCGAGATTATTTATTGCCAAAGCAACCGTTAAAAACTCCCACTGGCCGGTAACGCCGAAGTCAAATCCCATTCCGGTTCCGACCGGTGTCATGAAAGGAGAATAAACCGGATCGGCGTTGGACGTATTAAGAGAATCAAAATCATATTGAACGGCAAGGTCCGGAGAAATTGCAGCGTATGCTTTGAAACGTCCGGTAACGTCGATTGTGTTATCGGCATTGGTTTTAATACTGCTTACAACCTCTTCGGTTTTTGCCATTGCAAAACCCTGAATATATTTTACGCTAAATCCAACCGAAAGAGATTTAAGAGGACTTTTAAATAAGTCGGAAATATCTCTGGCGTAGGAAAAAGTATAATCGCGCAGATGCTGTGCGCTTAAACTTGCATCATTGAAGTCGTAGTAGCTTCCTACCGGATTTCCATTCATTGCCAAATCTACAACGCCTTGCGGGAAATTAAAGGAAGCGGAAATATTATCGCTGACACTAAAACCAAACGCTCCGATTTCCTTACCCGGATTAATTACAACATTAAGGTAGTTAATGTTAACGTTGGAAAAAATCAATCCTCCTCCGGCAAACAAATCTTTAAGTTTTTGTTTATCCGAGGCAGTTAAATATCTGCCTTGTGTTTCTCCGTTTACTTCAACTCCGCCGAAGTAATAATTATATTGATTGATAGTAATGAAATCGGTGCCGAGATTCAAATTCATATTCGGAATGGGAAAAACCGTAGCAAGCTCAACACTTGAATTGGAAAAAATCATGTTTGCCGGATTTCTTTGAATCGCATAAACGCCTTCGGAGTTGGAAACGGATGTGTTTCCCAAAGCGGCGGAAACAGGGTCGTTAGTTGATACGGCTCCGCCAACCTGAGCGAAGTTTATCGAAAAACCAAAAAGTATTAATATTATTATTTTTTTCATCGTCTTTTCCCTAATTGTTGTTATTGTCTTCAACATGATAAACACCGCCGGCTTTAATCTTATAACGGAGGAAATCATTTGCTCTAATGCGGACATAAGGACCAAATTCAGTATCCGATGAACCGGTTGTATATGCCGCCACGGAAACTTTAACTTGATAGCCGTCTAAGATTTCTTGCATCTCGGAATTTGTTACCGGTATTTTTAATGTTGTGTGAGTTGGGGCAACTGCAATTCCGTTTGCATCAACCTCAGCTCCGGAAACTACGATATTTTCATTCCCATCTGCATCATGAACTGTAAATAGCACATTTCCTTGTCTATCAACAATATCGGCATGTGCGGTTATTTCTACGGGGATACGATTATAAATATCGGCAGTAATATAAGCGGAAACAATTTTATTAAAATCATCCCTGTTACTATTATCGATATTCAAATCTACCGAACCGTCGTAAGAAGCGCGTTTAACCGAAACAATTAACGGAGCGGAAAATCCGGCTGTTATCTTAATTGAATCTGAAGTTGAAAGTACAATATTGGAATCGGGATAAGCGGAATCCAAAGCAAAATTATTGTTAATTTTCACGGCGGCGGGAAGTCCCAATATAAATTCATTGATGTTAGTGTTGCTTTGGTCAAAATCTCTCGAATAAGGGATTCCGGCAATCATTGAATCGGAAAAAGTTGTATTGCCGTTAAACAATAGCGGATTAGGATTAACGAGATTACCGTTTTCGTCTTCATCGTAACCGACCATTGACATATCATTGAAGATAATTTCCAAATTTCTCATTTCTCCGAATGTCTCAATTCCAAGATGAAAATCAGCGGCTTCCAAACGTAGAGCATCTTTGAAGTTGCTGATGTCGCTCTTCAAACCGGTGTTAATCGTCTGACTAAGATTAGAGAGTTCCGTCCTTGCAATTTTACCTTCAAGGCGTGTAACTGTCATCGGAGTTGAAGAAATCTGTAAATTTAAATCAACAGGATTTTGAGCGTCTGCGTTAAGAATAATTAAAAATCCCGCCGCATTTTGATAATTGTACGGAGGAACAAGAGGAAATCCTTCATAGACAGGAAGTTCGTTATATGTAAATGAGGAAATATCCGAGTAAAATGTTCTTGAAGAATTGCCTGCAATGTTACCGCCGACTGTCAGAGAGGAATCGGGATTGTTCCTATCTTTAAATCCCGGGACAATAATTGTAAAATCTACAGCATCGGCAGTATTGTTTGTCATCGTAAAAATAAAACTTCCGCTATTAAACTTTGCTGAAATAAGATGGTATTCAGTGTTCGGATTATATACAAAACCCGTTGACTGCTCTCCGCCGGTAGCAGGAGATTGCAAATTTGTGTTGGCAGGAAATGAAGGCGCGGGCACTTTTATTGAGTCTTGAAGACTAACGGTATTTGTAATATCTTCGACCATCATAAAATACAAGCTGTCATTTAAATCGTTAGTATTATAAATACCCAAAAATGAACTTGAAGTTGTATCCAAAATATCAACCATCTTGATTTGATCATCCATCAAAGGTACGTTTACATTCACATCCCACGAAGGGATAACCGGACTTTTGGGAGCATCAAAGCAAGAGGTAAGAATTACGGATAAAACCAATAAACTAAGTAATGGTATTATTTTTTTAATCATTTTTTTGCTCTCTTTTTATTGTAGAAAAAGACCGTAGAAAAAAATCTACGGCCTTAATTATATTGAAACTAAAGATGAAACACAAGAATATTATTTCATCAAAATCATCTTCTTGGTTATAACTTTATTGTTCTGTCTAAGTTCGTAAAAATAAATTCCCGAGCTGAGTTTGCTTCCGTCAAAGTTAATTTCATGAATGCCGGCTGTCATATTGCCGGAAACTAACGTTTGAACTTCCGCTCCAAGCGCATTGTAAACTTTCAGAGAAACAAAACCGTCTTCAGGCAGCGTATATCTTATATGCGTTGTCGGGTTAAACGGATTCGGGTAATTTTGGGATAGAGAAAATTCATTAGGTTTATTCCCTTCATTTTCAACTCCTACCAATGATCCTCTTCCGCCGCCGAACTTCGAGAAGTGGGATAAGTCAAGCTCAACATTATCGGCATTAATGGTAAATGAAAGTCCGTTGCTGTAAAATACATCTTCAATATAATAACCGAAACCTATATCGTTTAATGCAATATTCAGAAATTGTAGTAAAGAGTTGAATGCGCCACTCTGAGGAATAATCAGGCGTGCATATTTTCCGGGCTGGAAGTAATAGAAATCATCCAATCCGTGCATACCGGAACTATCTCCGATAACAGTAACGCCGAGAAACATAAAGAGGTTAGGGTCAAAATAGTAACCCGGATCCTGGCAGCTGAAATTGAAAATATTTATTCCTATTGTAATATTTTCATCAAGCGCTCCGGAATCGATCCCGAAACTTGTCCCGACCAATGCATCGTATAGCTGCTGCCAACTGCTCATGTTGCTTGGCAAAGTAAATGCGGGGAGAGTAAAACTTTGTCCGGTTTCAAAACTGCCTCCGGTAACTGTAACATTACTACCGTCGCAAGGATTCCAAACAATTAACTGGTACGTAACCGTATGCTCTTGAGCAAATAAGCCGGTACTGAAAACAAGAGCTATCAAAAATGTAAATATTTTTTTCATTCTTTCCTCCTAATGATGATTTAATTATTTTCAATTACAATATAATTCATAAAATTCTATTGTCAAGTGGTAAGAAACACCCTGTAATTTAAATCACACAAGGAGAAAAAGGCTTAAGTATTCTTCTCTCCAAGTACAAGGTACATATCCATTTTCCCTTTCCCTTTTGCATCTATTTTCCCTCTGTACTCACAGTCGAATTTATCCTTTATCAATTCATAAGTAGCGGCGGAAATATTAACATAACCGGGCACGCCCGAACTTTCCATTCTGCTTGCAATGTTTACGGTATCGCCCCAAATATCGTAAGTGAATTTTTTACTTCCTACAACGCCGGCAACCACATTACCGGTATGAACTCCGGCTCTCATAACCCAATTAATTTTCAGGCTTTTAGTGCCTTGCTTAATAAATTCCTGCATTTTTAAAGCGGCTTTTACTACTCTTTCGGCATGGTCGGCGGTTTCCTGCGGCAATCCGCTTGCAGCCATGTAGGAATCCCCGATGGTTTTTAATTTTTCCAGTCCGAACTCTTCAACAATCTTATCGAAAGCAAGGAAGATTTTATTAAGTTCGTCAACTAATTCATTCGGAGGAAGCTGTGCGGCTTGTTTGGTAAACTCCTTAAAATCAGTGAACAATATTGTTACGCTATCAAAAAGTCTCGGTTTTACAAAACCTTTTTCTTTCAACTCAGCCACTGCCGAAGCGGGAAGAATGTTATGAATCAGTTCGTCGGTTTTATCCTTTTCCTTCTGCAACTGTTTTGTCCTTTCACGAACCAACCGCGCTAATTCAAGATTCTTTCTTTTTACTTGTCGAGTTTTATATGCAAAGAAAGCCCAAGCCAACGCTAAAAGAAAGAGTACGGCTAACGTTTGGAACCACCAAGTTTTCCAAAATGGAGGATAAATAATAAACTGAGCTGTTGCCGGAGTTTTGCTCCAAATCCCATCTTGGTTCCTGCATTTAACCTCAAATTTGTAATCACCCGGAGGCAAAGCCCGATAAGTAATGGAATTCTCTTTTGTCTCTGTCCAGTTTTTGTCTATTCCGACAAGTTTATATCTATAAGTAGTCTTTTCGGGATCGGAAAGAATAATTCCTCGATATTCTATTGAAATATTATTCATAAAGTATTTTAACTCAATAGGCCGGCATGAAAGCGTATCGATCTCGGAATCTTCAGTAATAATTTTAATGTTTCTGATATAAGTATTGGAAGAAAATTTGCGCGGTTTATCTTCGGGATTAAATCTTGTAACGCCTTTATTGCATCCGAAATAAAGATTGTTTTTAACATCTTTAAAAACGCTGAATTGGTTCATTTCCGTTCCGGCTAAACCATCTTTTTTTGTATAGATATTTAGTGCATCCTTTTTTAGGCGGGGAAAATCTTTATAATTTATTCTTACAACGCCCTTATTTGTTCCGAAATAAATATATTTGTTTCCTTCTTCAATCCCGTAATAAACCATATTCGAGGGAAGTCCGTCCGCAACCGTGAAAGTAGAAAAACTGTTTCCGTCATATCTTGAAATGCCGGCATCAGTACAAAACCAATATACGCCTGTATTATCCTGCAATCCCCAAAAGACAGTATTGCTCGCTAAGCCTTTTTCAACCGTTATATGATTAATTAAAGAATCATTTTTAATAATGAAAACGCCGGCTGGATCAGTGGAAAAAACAGTCTGTTTTCTATTATCAATAAAAATATTGTTTACCCAAGTATCGCTCATCTCCGAATAAGCGGAGGAACAACTACCAAAAGAATTTGCCGAAATCGAATATGTTAAAAGACCGTTTGTTGTTCCGAGGAAAAGTGTATCTCTGTTTTTATATGAAATTGAAATAATTGTTGATTTTTGTGAAACACTATCAGGAATAGTAAACACCGAATCAATATTACCGAGAGTATTATTGTATCTTGCTACTCCGCCTCTTACCCCGATTAAAACTTCCTGTCGATTGGGCTGGATAAACGCAACAGCGCCGTTTCCGAGTATTCCCGTTCTTGCATTAAATATTCTTGCTTTATTTTTGTAATAAAGAGTAACACCCGCATCAAGATGCCCGAACCACATGCGCCCTTTTCTATCTCGATAAATCCCGAAAACATTATTTGAAGCCAAACCGTTGGATTTATTATAAATTAAAAATTTTTCAACCGGAAGCCTATCCAAACCGGCATCACGGTAGCCGAACCATAAATCGCCTCTTCTGTCTTCAAATCCGGAGAGGACAATATTGCCGCTTAATCCGTTATCAAACGTGTAACCGGAAAATTCTCCGTCGTCGAATTCAAAAACGCCTTTCCTTTGAGTGCCGATCCAAATCCTTCCGTGCATATCCTGAAGGAAAAAAGTAACGGGAATATCTTCAAATTGATTTTTCTTATCGTACTTAAAAACATTCCCTTTTTTAATGAGATAAAAGCCTGTTTCCACGCCGGCGTATAGGATATTATCCGAATCGACAAATAATGATAGAACTTGCTCGTCGTCAACTTCCTTAATTTTTTTTCGGTGGATAAAATTCGGCAAATCAAGTCGGTAAAGCCCCTTGCCAATGGTTCCGATCCACAAGTGATTTTCTTTATCGATAGCGATTGAACGAAGGGAATCGGTAATGCCCGGCAAATTTATTTTTTCTAGAGAATCATTCCTAAACCTGTAAAGTCCCGAATTCCCCGTAGCAAAATAAACGGAAGAATCCGGAGCAATTTCTATTCCGTAAACAAAGTCCTTTGGAAAACCGCGGGTAGAATTAAAATTTGTAATATCAGAGGAATCGGGATATAAAACGCCGACGCCTTCATTTGTGCCGAACCAGATTCTGTTTTTGCCGTCTTCCTTAACAACTCGTACGTGATTATAGGGGAGACCGTTTTCTCTACTATAATTTTTAAATTCGGTCCCGTCGAATTTACACACACCGTCTTCGGTTGCAACCCACAAAAAGCTGTTGTGATCTTGAAAGATGGAATAAACGGAGTTTTGGGGAAGTCCGTTCTCAGTCGAAAAATTATGAACCGACAAGGACTGGGGTAAAACATTTGTTAATGCCGCTAAAGAAAACAGTATGATAAAAAGTTTTTTCAAAACAGAGATTAATTTACAGGCTCATTGTTGTTAGTCTGATTCAGATTTGTCGTAAAGCCGAATTGGTGTTCGGGAGTGTTTTCTATCTTAATCTCCCCGAAACGGGCTTCATATTTTTTCAGATTATCTTCCAGCGCTTTCATCAGCATTTTGGCGTGCTGCGGAGTTGTGATAATCCTCGACAATACTTTAGCTTTCGGAACGCCGGGAACGATTCTCGTAAAGTCAATAATAAATTCCGCAGGAGAATGAGTAATAATTGCAAGATTGGAATATGTTCCCTGAGCTTCTTTTTCACCAAGCTCAATGTTTATTTTATTTTCATTTTGATTTTTCATTGCAACTCCTAAAGTAAAAAAGGGAAAGCCGTAACTTCCCCTCATTTAATAAATTAATTTTTATTTTCTCATCTCATCGGCTTTTTTGTACGCCTCTTTCGATTTCTCCGTCTGCCCGAGGTTTGCATAAACCTTACCGAGTAACTCCCAGATCGTAACATCATCGGGTTTGGCTTTCAAGTAATCTTCGAGATAAGGCAACGCCAACTTAAATTTCTCTTGGTAAGTCATATCATCTTCTTTTCCATCTGCAATTGCTTTATCTCTTATGGCAGCGCCCCATTTGATGTAGGCAACGCCGATATTATATTTTGCATTGAGATAATTCGGGTCAAGTTTTAAGGCTTCGTTAAACTCCTCAACAGCTTTCTCAAACTGTTTGTCTCCAAGGAGTAAAACGCCATAGTTATAGCGGTAAACTTTGTTCGTCGGATCTTTTTTAACGCCTTCCTTAAAAGCGTCCATTGCTACATCCAACATTTTGGCTGCAACATAAGCGTTCGCCAAATCGGAAAGAATAGCCGGATCGTTTGGATATTTTTTTCTTCCTTCTTTCAAAACTTTTACCGCATCTCTGTAATAATTTATTGCGGCAATACTGTCGGACTTGTTTTGAGATTTGTAAAAAGAAGACATTTTATTTGCACCTTGCTGCAGAATAATTTCTCCCAAGCGCACATAAATCTCTTTTGAAGGATTTAGCTCTTTTACTTTTTTTAAAGGATTAATCGCATCTTTTAAATCTCCCATATTGAAATAGGCGTATGCCATATATTCGTAGCTCTTTGCCGAGTCGGGCTGACAAACGATTGCAGCGTTAAACGCTTTAATTGCTTTATTGTAAAATGATTTAGCGCTATCGGGAACGTTTTGTTTTGTCGCTCTGTTATAATAAGCGGCACCTTTGTTAAAATTATCCGCCCATTTTGATTTTTCAGATAACAAGATTTGTTTTTTGAACTTAGGACTTATTTCCAAAGATTTGTTGTAGCTATCAACCATTTTTTTGAAATCGCCTTTTATTCCGTAAACGTCACCTTTAAGTTTGTATCCTTCATCGCTTTTAGGATTTTTGCTTATTTCTTCGTCAAGCGCGCTTAATGCCTTATCATATTTTTTTTGCTGAATATAAAGCTTAGCGCTTGTAATTTCTTTCGAAGAACAGGAAAACGCCATAAATCCGAAAACCATTCCTGTAAGAACAAGCATTGACAATAGTTTTTTCATTTTTTCTCCAACTGTTTTTTTATAATAAATACAATTTTACAATTTATAAAGATACGGAAAATGCCTTCTGTTATCAAGCAGGAGATTTGCCTCAACGACAAATTTTGAGTCGGAAAACAGCCGGTATTAATCTATTAATTCACGAATTGAACTAATAGTGTAAGTCGGATTTATCAAATAATTTCCATTTACAATTTTAGTAACTCCGGTTTTTACAAGAGCCGTATCGATACCGAAATCATTACCCATCTTAATATCGGTTTCCAATCTGTCTCCGATAATAAGTGTGGAATCCTTTGTTAATGCCATTCTTCCCAAAATATAATTAAACATATGATTTGAAGGTTTGCCGAAATTTTCAGAGGGTAATTTGTGAGTTGTCTTTTCGAGAGCTGAAATAATTGCGCCGGCATCAAGAATTTCTCCTTTTTCAACGGGACAAGTAGCGTCAATATTAACGGCAAAGTATTCCGCTCCGTTGTTTATTGAGTTTTGTGCAGTTTCCAATTTGCGATAATTTAATGTCCTATCGAGAGTAACCAATACCAAATCCACATTTTCGGGATTATCCGAGAATAAAAATCCTGCATTGCGTAAATATTCAATAAAAACTGTTTCCCCGATTGCAAAAAATTTTCCCGAAAAGTTGTTCGCTTTAAGATATTCCTTAACTACAATTGCCGAAGTGATTATCTGATTTTTTTCAATTCTCAATCCTTTTCGAGTTAGAAACGAAAAATAATCATCCGGTGTGCCGGTAGTTTTATTTGAGACAAAACAAATCTTTTTTCCAAAATCGATTAGTTTATTTATCGTTTCATCCGCTTTCGGAATAAGTTTGTTCTCAAGATAAACAGTTCCGTCCAAATCAAAGATAAACGAATCATACTTTTCAACAAAATTCAATTACAGCCCCAATTCTTTTTCCATTATTGTTAGCGTTTCAATTATTGAGTGAGGATTATACCCCAATTCCGCAATAGCTTTTTCAATCAGCAACCCCGATTTCAGCGGGCGCGGCGCCGGCTGGTGCAGCTCTTTTGTCAATATCGGAGTAATTAAACTTTTGTCAAGATTAAAATAATCGGCGATTATATTTGTAAACTCAAATCGAGTAACAAAATCTTTTCCCCCAATATTATAAATACCTTCGGCATCTCGTTCAATTACAGCGTCAATCCCGAAAACCAGATCATCAATAAAAGTAGGATTGCCGAACTGGTCGGTAACAATACGGATATTTTTCTTTTCTCTAAGTGAATTAACAACCCACTTAACAAAATCGGGTCTTCCGAATTTTGCCGGTCCGTATAAAACATTTGTTCTTATTATGCTGTTTCTCACTCCGGAAACAACCAGTTCATTTTCCGATGCGAGTTTCGTCCGCCCGTAATAGCTTATCGGATTTGCGTTATCCGTTTCGTAATAAGGTCCGTTTTTTCCGTCAAAAATATAATCGGATGAAATGTGAATTACATGAGCGTCAATGGCTTGTGCAATTCGCGCAATATTTTTTACTCCGACAACATTTATCTGCCACGCCAACTCCCTCTCGGATTCGGCGCCGTCAACATTTGTGTATGCCGCCGTGTTTATAATAACATCCGGGAAAAATTTCATTACAATGTTTTTCACATCGGATTTTTCACGAATATCAACCTTTTTGTATTCAACATTCTCGATAAAGGATTCATCCTCAGCCGAGCATGTCATTATTTCAACATCACCGCTTTTTTTGTAAAACTCGGTTAAACGTTGTCCCAGCATTCCGTTTGAACCGATTATCAAAATCCTCTTGTTAATT
The DNA here is from genome assembly GCA_964387835.1 of uncultured Melioribacter sp. Lineage (GTDB taxonomy): Bacteria > Bacteroidota > Ignavibacteria > Ignavibacteriales > Melioribacteraceae > WGAL01. The sequence continues at coordinate 4,290 of CAYLYR010000011.1, read as the reverse complement.
AAATCTTTCATTTAGCTCATTTTTTATTTTATTATAATCGCTTCCGTATTTAATGAATAATCCGCTTCCCGTTACTCCTTGTGTTAATGCTTTTTCATAATTTCGATTATTAAGCCACGAAGCAAAGAAAACGGGTCCGAAAAAATCACCGCACCCGACGCAAGGCATTTCACTTATCATCGAATCATTCAAGAAAGAAAACTCTTTTTTTTCATTTTGATAGTAAAAAACTTGTGCGCCTTTTTTTTCGTTTGTTACAATCACACCGTTAACTCCGATTCCGAGCATATTCTCTACAATTTCATCTTTCCCTTCATGTTCAGCCCCGAGAGTTAATATTTCCCTTTCGTTGGCTTGTAGAAAATTTACATTTCCGTACCAAACTTCCGGATGAGGAATAGCGCGAAAATAGCGTTTCCGATTCTCATCCACTCCGCGCGAAAGTGTGTGAATATCAATATAAATTTCTCCGGCAAACGATTGCCTCAATTGATAAAGCTCGTTTATCCCGAGTTCAAATCCGGAGACCATATTAATATATATTCCGTCAAAAGAATCCAAGTTCTCAATTCCTTCAACTTTTAATTTTTCGGGAATGTATTCGTAAATTTCATCACGCTCATCATTCTCTTTTAAGTAAAGATGGTTAACGGGCATTTTTTCGGTTATCGGAGAAACGGGAAAGCGCACCGATTCGTAAACGTCTTTGAACAAATCGGAATATTCTTCCGAATACGATGTAACCAAGTGGAGTTCAATATCGGCGGGAGAAGAGAGAAATCCCAAAACGGAAAAGTAAACACCGCCCCGACTTGTTTTAACCTCGTTCTTATAATGTACTTTATCGACAACGGAATGCCCGATAATTAGAATTTTCATAACTAACAACTTTTTCCTTTTTCCATTGCCGATAAAGTCAAATAAAACCTCTTACGCGTCCTGAATTACCGGCTTCCTGCCGATGCTGTAATATGAAAATCCGAGCGCTTCCATCTGCGGATTGGAGTAAACGTTTCTTCCGTCAAAAATCAATTTTCTCTTCAATTTGGAAGTTATTGTTTCAAACTCGGGATTTCTAAATTCATTCCATTCCGTTAGAACCAACAGAGCGTCACAATCGTTAAGCGTTTCATACTGCGCTTCAACATATTCGATTTTATCGCCGAAATGGAATTTTGCGTTTTCCATGGCGGCAGGGTCGTAAGCCGAAACTTTTGCTCCGTGTTCCAGCAATCCGTTAATTATTGTAATTGAAGGAGCTTCTCTCATATCATCGGTGTTCGGTTTAAAAGCAAGTCCCCAAACTGCAAATTTCTTTCCTTCAAGTTCTCCGCCGAAATGAGTTAATATTTTATTCAGTAAAACCGATTTTTGCTTTTTATTAACTTCATCTACTTTTTTAAGGAGAGACATTTCGGAGTTTTTTTCTACTGAAGTTTTAATTAACGCATTTACATCTTTAGGGAAACAAGAACCGCCGTAACCTATTCCGGGGAACAAAAATCTTTTTCCGATTCTCGAATCCGTTCCCATTCCTTTTCTAACCAAATCAACATTCGCTCCGGCTGCTTCACAGAAATTCGCAAGCTCGTTCATAAATGTAATCTTTGTTGCAAGAAACGAGTTTGCGGCATATTTGGTTACTTCGGAGCTTTGCGGGTCCATTACCAAAATCGGATTTCCCTGCCGTACAAAAGGCTGGTAAAGCGCTCTCATTGTTTTTTCAGCCCGTTCCGATTTCACTCCGATAACAACTCTTTCAGGCTTCATAAAATCTTCAACCGCAAAACCCTCGCGCAAAAATTCGGGATTTGAAATAACCTCAAAATTCTCAACTCCATGCTTTGCAATAATCTCCGTAGTCTTTTGCGATGTTCCTACAGGCACGGTACTTTTGTTTACAATAATCTTGAAATCTTTATCCTCGTTCTCTTTTAATATTTCTCCGATATTTTCAGCCACACCGAAAACATATTTCAAATCCGCCGAGCCGTCTTCCCCTTGCGGAGTAGGCAAACAAAGAAAAACGATGTCGCTGTTATTAACCGCAGATTTTAAATCATCGGTAAAAAGCAGTCTCTTTTTTTCGATGTTTTGTTTAAACATTCTCTCCAAACCCGGTTCATAAATAGGGACTTCCCGATTGTTTAACATTTCCAATTTTCGCGGATCATTATCAACGCAGATTACGTCATTCCCCATATCCGCAAAACAAGTTCCGGTTACCAATCCTACATAACCGGTTCCTACAACAGCTAATTTCATTTTTTACCCTTTTCTTATTAAATAATAAAATCTTTTTCAATTTCCGAAAAACGTTTAGCTTCCAAATCTTTAGCGGAAACTATCGGTTCCTCTACCATCCAATTTATCCCGAGCGTTTCATCATTAAACAAAATCGAACGCTCATCTTTTTTACTGTAATAGTTTGTAACTTTGTAATGAAAAATTGCCTCATCGGATAATACCGAAAACCCGTGCGCAAATCCGGGAGGAAGCCAGAACTGCTTATGATTTTCTTCCGATAATTCAACCGACATATATTTCCCGAACGTAGGAGAACCAAACCTAATATCTACCGCTACGTCAAGGACTTTCCCGAAAATAACTTCACAAAGTTTACCTTGAGCGAATTCGCCGACTTGGTAATGCAATCCGCGGACAGTTCCTTTTACCGATTTTGAAATATTGTTCTGAACAAAATTAAACTTCAGCCCGACTTCTTCATATCTTTTTTTATTGTAATCTTCAAAAAAATAGCCTCGTTCATCCGGAAAAACATCCGGCTCGATAATTAACAATCCGTCAATATTTGTTTTTATTACTTTCATTAAAACCTTTTGTTTTTATGCCAATTCCACGCAGTTTCAATTATCTTCTCCAAATCGAATTTCGGCTGCCAGCCGAGAATACTTTTTGCCTTGCCGTTATCTGCGACAAGCACGGCGGGATCGCCCGCACGCCTTCCGGTTATTTCGTAATTGATTTTCATCGCCGTAACTTTTTCTGCGGTTTTAATCATTTCCATAACGGAATTACCATCGCCGGTTCCGAGATTAAATATATCGGACTTCCCTTTTTCAAGAAAGTTTAACGCTCTCAAGTGTGCGTCGGCTAAATCATTGATGTGAATGTAATCGCGTATTGCCGTGCCGTCCTTCGTCGGATAATCATCTCCGAAAACAAATACCTTTTCTCTTAAACCGAGAGCTGTGTTAAGTATAATCGGAATTAAGTGCGGCTCGGGATCGTGGCTCTCGCCGATTTCACCCTCAGGGTCGGCTCCGGCAGCATTAAAATAACGCAATGCGGCATACTTCAAACCGTGCGCCGTATCGTAATCTCTTAAAATTTTTTCTATTGTAAGTTTCGTTTCCGCATAAGGATTAATCGGTTTTACCGATTCGTTCTCCGAAATGGGGATTTTATCGGGATTGCCGTACAAAGAACAAGTAGAGGAAAAGACAAACTTTTTTATTCCCGCCTTTGTGATTTCATCAATAAGATTAAAACTTCCCACTACGTTGTTTTCGTAGTACATTCCGGGGTTTTCAACCGATTCCCCTACGTAAGCAAATGCGGCAAAATGAACAACCGCTTCTATATCATATTTATTTAAGGCTTCTCGGATTCCGGCTCTATTTAAAATATTAACTTTTTCAAATGGGACTTCATCGGGGACCGCTTCTCTGTGCCCGCGCGAAAGATTATCAAAAACAACGACATCTTTATTGTTGTTTAATAAATATTTTACAAAATGAGAGCCGATATAACCCGCCCCGCCGGTTACTAAAATCATAAATTCTCCTAAAATAAAAAATAAAGATAATGGAAAATTTTTAAGTGAAAAACACTTTTGTCGTTTACTTTTACAAAATGTTAACTGCGGCACACAAATTACAAAATCGTTTCACCTAAACACCGAAGAATATTTTGGCGAATTTGAGAGGAGAAAAATTGTAGTTGAATTGTTCTTTTTAAGGAGAGATTATGTAGTAATATTTTTAAATTATCCTTTTATTCGATAGCAAAAGAAGAAATTTTTTTATAAATTTATTTTTAATAATTGAGGGGATGATTAATCTTATTATTGAATGTATATCATCTCGGCTAATTATCTGCAAGTTTTGAAAATTATAGGGCACAAATAATGATTAACGCAATAAGAGAAATCGGTGAATACGCATTAAAGCAAAGCGGAAAATCGACGGACAATCCGCTTGAAATTCTTCTTGATAATCCGAGTAACAGACAAACGAAAAACGTTTTGTTCATTAAAATTAATGAGCA
>CAYLYR010000010.1:3817-22471 GCA_964387835.1 uncultured Melioribacter sp. | reverse complement strand
CTTAGGAGAAGCAAAGGGAAAAATTCTTTCTACGCCAACTCCGTTAGTAACTTTACGTACTGTAAAAGTTCTTCCGATGCCGCTGCCTTTCATGGCAATCACATCACCTTCAAACTGTTGAATTCTTTCTTTGTTTCCTTCAATAACTCTTACGTGCACACGTACTCTGTCACCCGATTTAAATTTAGGGTAATCGCTTCTAATCTGGTCTTTCACCAATTCTGTTGCTCTGTTCATCTTTTACTCCGATCTATTAATTTTTTTCCATTGCTGAGTTAAAATTTCAGATTGCTCCTCCTTCCATTCCTTTATCAATCTATCGTTTCCGGAAAGCAAAACTTCAGGAACTTCCATTCCTCTGAAATTTGCAGGTCTGGTGTAGTAGGGAGCTTCAATCTTTTCTCCATCCATAAATGAATCCAACAATGCCGATTCGCTGTCGTTAAGAACACCCGGCAGTAATCTTACAACCGCATCGACAAAAATAAGCGCTGGAAGTTCTCCGCCGCTTAAAACAAAATTCCCTATTGAAATTTCATCCGTTACAAAACTTTTAATTACTCTTTCGTCAACGCCTTTATAATGTCCGGCAATTACAATTATATTTTTGTAAAGCGAAAACTCGTTACACATTTTTTGATTTAGAGTTTTGCCGCGCGGCGTCATAAAAATTACCTTGTCGTATTCTCTCTCATCGAAAAGCTTTTCAATAAGATGAAAAAATGGTTCCGGTTTCAGCAGCATTCCGGGTCCGCCGCCAAAAGGTTTATCATCAATCATCTTATGTTTATCGTAAGCGTAATCTCTAAGATTATGAACTACAATTTCAACTTTCCCTTTTTTCTGCGCACGCTTTACAATGCTTGTATTAAGCGGACTATCCAACAGCTCCGGCACAGCGGAAATAATATCAATCCTCATCATACAAATATTCCTCCTTGTCGGAAACCGTAATTACATTTTTATCCAAGTCCACTTCAAAAACATAATCATTTATAAATGGAATCAATGCCTCTTTCCCGTCAGTTCGCTTAACTACCAAAACATCGTTTGAACTTAAGGTTAGGACATCAGTCACTTCGCCAAAGAACTTTTCGGCTTGAAATACTTTCAACCCGATTAAATCATGTATATAATATTCATCTTCCGCTAATTTTCTGCTGCCGGAAGATTTAACAAAAATTTCTTTTCCCGTTAAGAAACGGACATCTTCATCACTATCAAAATTTTTGAATTTTAATAAAAACTTACCATTTTTTTCGACGACGTCGAAAATGTAAAATTTTCGGTATTCTCCCCATACATCAACAAAGATTTCCCGATTGGAAACGAAAGTATCATTAAAATCACTGAATGATTTTATCGCTAAGTAGCCGTCTTGCCCGATAGGCTTTATGATTAACGCTACTAAAAATAAATCCTTCAAAAGCTCGAAGTTGTTTTAGTCAATAATTTTTAAGGAAGCTCTTTTGCCTTCCTTTGCCGCAACAGCCGTAAGCAGAGTTCTCATCGACTGAGCCGTTTTTCCCTGCTTGCCGATTACCTTACCAACATCGTCGGCGCCGACGGTTAATTGTAATTCAACAGTATGGTCATCCGGCTCTGTTATTTCAACAAGGACATTGTCCGGACTATCAACAAGATGCTTTGCGATAAATTCGATAAATTCTTTCATGAGAAATACCAATTTAATTTTACATCAGACGCACAATTATGTTATTCGGAAGCTTTTTCCTCTTCCGAAGTTTCAGAAGCTGCGTCAGTTGCTTCTTCTTTATTTTCTTCAGTAACTTCGTTAGCTTCTTCTACCGTTTCATCTTTAACTTCTTCCTGAGGTTCTTCGGCTTTTATTTCTTCAACCTTTTTCTCCTCGGTTTCGACTTTTACGTTTTTCGCAATTTTTTCAGCTCTTGCTTTGTACCATTCATCCATTTTAGCGGCAACATCTTCGTCGGAAAGACCTTGTTTAATCAATTCGTTTTTCAGTAGAATTCCTTCTCTACTAAGAATATTCTTAACCGTATCGGTAGGCTGCGCGCCAACGCTTAACCAATACAAAGCTCTTTCTTCATGTATTTCCACAGTAGCGGGATTTGTTTTCGGATTATATAAACCAATCGCTTCAATAAATCTTCCATCACGCGGGGAACGAACATCTGCAGCAACAACCTTGTAAATAGGTTGTCTTTTCTTTCCCATTCTCTTCAATCTTAACTTAACAGCCAAATAAGTATCCTCCTAATTAATAATTAATTCAATCTAAAATTTTTCAGCATGTTTTTTCCACCTTTCGATTTCAACATGCGCATCATTTTCTGCATTTCTTTAAATTGCTTAAGCAATCTATTAACATCCTGTATTGTATTTCCACTACCACGCGCTATTCTTTTTCTTCTGCTTCCGTTTATTATTTTCGGGTTTTGCCTTTCTTTTTTCGTCATCGACTGAACAATAGACTCAACTTTTACCAAATCCTTATCGTCTATCGACTGATTTTTTAGCGCTTTCCCCATTCCGGGAATCATTCCCAACAACGATTGCAGTGAACCCATTTTTTTTATCATTTTAATTTGCTTCAGAAAATCTTCAAAGTCAAATTTATTCTGCATTAATTTTTTTTCAAGGTCTTGGGCTTCCTTTTGGTCAATTTGCTCCTGTGCCTTTTCAACAAAGGAAATAATATCCCCTTTACCCAAAATTCTTGATGCCAAACGTTCCGGATGAAATACCTCGAGAGATTCCAATCTTTCCCCGAGACTCATAAATTTAATCGGCTCGTTTACAACGGCTTTTATTGATAACGCACATCCGCCTCGGGAATCACCATCCATCTTAGTAAGAATAATTCCATCGAACGAAACTTGTTCGTGAAAAGCTTTTGCGGAATTAACGGCATCCTGTCCGGTCATCGAATCCACCACGAATAAAGTCTCCGTCGGTTTAACGGCGGCTTTTATCCGCTTAACTTCATCCATCAAATTTTCATCAACATGAAGACGACCGGCAGTATCGATAATCACCGTATTAATATGATTTTCTTTAGCATATTTAACTGATTCCTCTGCAATTTTCACGGCATCTTTACTTCCGTCGATAGTAAATACGGGAGTATCAATACTTTTACCGAGCAGCTTAAGCTGTTCTATTGCAGCAGGTCTGTAAATATCGGCAGCAGTTAAAAGAACATTTCTTTTTCTCGATTTCAGATACCGCGCTAACTTACCGGCAAAAGTAGTTTTACCGGAACCTTGCAGACCGACAAGTAGAATTACGGTAATTCCTGTAGGATTAAGTTTTAATTCCCTGCTTTCTTCACCGAGTAACTTTGTCAGTTCATCGTAAAGGATTTTAGTAATAAGTTGTCCCGGAGTAACGGAAGCCAAAACTTCTGTTCCGAGAGCTTTACCCTTTACATCCTCTACAAATTGTTTTGCAACTTTGTAATTAACATCAGCATCCAAAAGAACACGCCGAATCTCACGAAGAGTATCGGCAATATTTTGCTCGCTTATTTTACCTTGCCCGGTAACTTTTTTGAGAGCTTTATCTAATTTTAGTGTTAAATCTTCAAGCATATATCAAGCTAGCCTTAAAAAATAATAATTTTTTTTGATTAATTCAAATTATCCTTCTTTTAGAGCGTTTGCTCCTGAAACAATTTCGATAATTTCTTTTGTTATTGCAGCCTGACGTGCTTTATTATAAGTGATTTGAAGATCCTTAATCATTTCATCGGCATTTTCCGTAGCCTGATCCATCGCCGTCATTCTGGCTCCTAATTCCGCTGCGTACGACTCAAGTAAAGCATTCCAAACTTGAGTATTTAAATATCTCGGAATTAAGGTTTCTATAATTGCTTTCTTTCCAGGCTCGTAAATATAATCCGAATTCTTTTTTTCATCTTCGGTAGAAGTTTCAATCGGAAGGATAGGGAGAAGTTGTTTAACTCTTAGGTTTTGTTGGATAACCGATTTAAATTCGTTATAAATCAGAACAACTCTGTCAAATTCTCCGCTAATAAATCGATTGGTTAAATTCGTAGTAAACTTAGCCGCAAATTCAAAATTCAAATGCGAGAAAATTCCAAGATGTTTTTCCGCAATCGGGACTTCCCTGTGCGAAAAATAATCGTTTCCCTTTTTCCCAATCAGGAATAGAGAAAGATTACCCGATTCGGCAAGAGATTGATATTTAACCGCAATTTCTTCTTCAACGGCTTTAAATATATTAACGTTAAAACTTCCGCAAAGTCCACGGTCGGCAGTAACAACAATAATTGCCACTTTCTTCAGTTCCTCGCGTTCCTTAAAGTGCGGAAGTTCCAATTCTTTGGTAAGGGACATTAAGTCGGTAAGAACTTCGGTAATTTTACGAGTATATGGTCGTGCATTCGACATATTCTCCTGAGCGCGGCGTAATCTTGATGCCGCAACCATTTTCATTGCACGGGTAATTTTCTGAGTATTTTTTACTCCGCCGATTCGCTGTTTAATATCTCGTAAAGTTGCCATAGTTTCTTCCGCTTAGCCTACACCTATTCCGTTATCTGAAATTTAGCGATAAAATCTTTTCCGATTTCATTTAACTTAGCAACGGTATCATCGGAAAGAACTTTTTCGCTTCTTATTGTTTCCAAAACTTCGTTATGATTGATTTCAATATATTCAATAACTTCTTTCTGGAAACGTTTTATATCCTTAACCGGAATTGTTTCCAAAAATCCTTTTGTTCCGTAAAAAATAGCTACAACTTGTTTTTCAACCGGAATCGGAACATGCTGATTTTGTTTCAACAGTTCTACCAATCTTTCACCTTTTGCCAAGGTGTCGCGTGTAGCTTTATCAAGATCGGAGCCGAATTTTGCAAATGCTTCAAGTTCGCGGTACTGAGCTAAATCCAATTTTAAAGTACCCGCAACTTTTTTCATAGCTTTAATCTGAGCATTACCGCCCACACGAGATACCGAAATACCTACGTTAATTGCCGGACGTACGCCGGAGTTAAACAAGTTCGGCTCAAGATAAATCTGACCGTCGGTAATGGAAATTACGTTTGTCGGAATATATGCCGAAACGTCGCCTTGCTGTGTTTCGATAATAGGTAAAGCGGTTAAACTTCCGCCGCCCAAATCATCGTTAAGTTTTGAGGCTCTTTCCAATAATCTGGAATGAAGATAAAAAACGTCGCCCGGGTAAGCTTCACGACCCGGAGGTCTTCTCAGCAAGAGTGAAAGTTCGCGGTAAGCGACCGCTTGTTTTGATAAATCGTCATAAACTACAAGAGAATGTTTCCCTGCATCGCGGAAAAATTCGCCCATTGTCGCACCGGCGTAAGGCGCAATATACTGCATCGGCGCAGGAGACGAAGCCGGAGCGGAAACTACGGTTGTGTATTCCATAGCGCCGTAAGCCTCAAGCTTGGCAACAACCTGAGCAACGGTTGAGTTCTTCTGTCCGACTGCAACATATACACAGTAAACAGGTTCAACGCCGACAGCCTTTGCTTCTTCGGTGTGCGTATATTTTTGATTAATAATGGCATCAAGCGCAACAGTTGTTTTACCGGTTTGACGGTCGCCGATAATTAACTCTCTCTGTCCTCGTCCGATAGGAATCATCGCATCCACAGCCATAATTCCTGTCTGCAGCGGTTCTTTTACCGGCTGACGAGCAACAACGCCGAGAGCTTTTCTTTCTATCGGCATATAAGTTGTTCCCTGCACCGGACCTTTGCCGTCAATCGGCTGTCCGAGAGGATCAACAACTCTTCCAAGCATCGCTTCGCCTACAGGGAAAGATGCAAGGCGTTTGGTTCGCTTAACGGTATCCCCTTCTTCAATTAAACTTGTTTCGCCGAAAAGTACACATCCAACGCTGTCTTCTTCAAGGTTAAGCACCATTCCGATTACTCCGTGAGGAAACTCAACCAACTCGGAAACCATCACTTTTGATAATCCGTAAACACGGGCAATTCCGTCGCCAACTTGGAGAACGGTGCCAACATCGTAAACATCAACTTCACTGTCAAATCCGGCTAATTGCTTTCGCAATATCGCTGAAACTTCCTCAGGTCTTACTTGAGCCATATTCAAACCTTTTTATTAACTTTTTAAATTTTAATCTTCAATTAATACTTTTTTTAATCTTTCCAATTGACGTTTTACCGAGGCATCCACAACAGTATCCTTAATCTGCGCCGTATATCCGCCAATTATCGATTCGTCAACCACGTTGTGAAAACGAACCTTTTTACCTGTGTATTCTTCCATCTTCGATTTCACTTTTCCGGATAGAGCTTCGTCAAGTGAAATTGCGGATTTCAAAACCACATCGGTTATGTTTTCCTTTTCATCACGAATTTCAAGAAAACGCTGCATGATTTCAGAAAGCAGTTCAATTCTTCCCTTATCAATAACAAAATTTAAGAACTGCATTGTAACGTCGGAAATCTTATCGCCGAAAATCGCCGAAAGCAATTCCTTTTTTTTCGCCTCCTTTAAAACCGGAGATGAAAGGAAATTCCGTAATTCCCGAGAACCTACCAAAGTGTTGTAAATCAGTTCTACGTCCCGAACCGCCTTTTCATAAACATTTTCTTCTACGGCATGTTCGGTAAAAGCTTCGGCATATCTGAATGTAACGTTATAATTGCTCATTCTTAATTTTTCTTTAATTCGTCAATGTAAGTATCGATTAACTCTTTCTGTTTCTCTTCGTCCAAAGTTTCTTTGATTATCTTTTCGGCGGCGCCTACTGCAATAACCGCGATTTCGGAACGAAGTTGAGCAAAAGCTTCATCTTGTCTTCTTTCGATAAGAACTTTTGCTTCGTCAATCATTTTGCGAGCTTCGTCTTTGCTTTCTGCAAGAATTTGCTCTTTAACTTTTTCAGCGTATTCCCTTCCTTGTTCTATCACTTTCTGAGCTTCTTCTTCGGCTTTTGCCAAACGCTCTTTGTTCTCACGCAGAAGTTCTTCAGCCTCTTTCCTCGCATTTTCAGCTTTATCCAACGACTCCTTGATAAAAGTTTCTCTTTCGTCCAAAGCGTTAAGAATCGGCTTCCAAGCTGTTTTCTTAAGCACCCACAAAAGGAGTAAGAAAACGATTGTAGTCCAAATTACAACGCCGGGATTAATATCGAGAAGAAAACTCTGAGGTCCTCCTTCCGAAAAAGCTAACAATGCTATTAATGGTTTTAATATCATTTTAATTTCCTTAGATTAAACTGAGTATGAACCCCGTTTACTTCAAAGCTAAAAGAATTGCAATAACTAATCCGAACAACGAAATACCTTCGATAAGAGCGGCTGCAATAATCATAGAAGTTCTAATATCTCCGGATGCTTCAGGTTGTCTTCCGCTTGCGTCCATTGCTTGACCGGCTAATCTACCGATTCCAAGTCCGCCTCCGATAACAACTAATCCTGCTCCGATACCGGCTCCTAAGTATGCCAATGCTGATGCCCATTCCATCTTTTGTCTCCTTTAATTTAATAGATTATTAATGTTCCTGATGTACTGCCATCCCGATAAAAAGAGACGACAAAATTGTAAAAATATAAGCCTGAATAAAGGCAACTAAAATTTCGAGTAAATATATAAAAAGAGCAAAGCCGACAGATACCGGCGATACCCAGAGTGTTTTCAAGATAAAAATTAATCCGATCAACGAAAAAATAACCACATGCCCCGCCGTCATATTGGCAAAAAGACGAACAGCCAATGCAAACGGCTTTGTGAAAATTCCGAGAATCTCCACAATAAACATTATCGGAAGGACCCACGACGGAATTCCGTGAGGAATCATTCCCTTAAAATATCCGATTACGCCCGCCTTTTTCATTCCCGCTCCTTGAATTACAAGAAACGAAAGAGTAGCCAATCCGCTTGTAACGGCAATATCTCCGGTTGCGGCGCTGCCGTAGGGAACTAATCCGAATAAGTTTAATGTGAGAATAAAAAAGAATAATGTTAATAAGAAAGGAAGGAATTTTTCATAGCCGCCGCCGAGAGTAGGCTTTACCACTTCATCTCTGATAAAAACAATGAGAATTTCCATTAAATTGGCAAAACCGTGAGGTACTCTCGATTTTCCGTAGGAATTAGCGACATATTTCATTATGAAAAAGACAATAATTGCCGCCATAAACATAAACATTACATGATTTGTTATTGACAAATCCATACCGAAAAGATGAATTCTCGGCAAAGGATAAATTCCTAAAAAATTGTAATTATCAAGAATGTGATGGATAATCCATCCGCCCCCTTGCTCTTCGGCATGTTCAACTTTATCAGCTACATGCTGGGCTACTAACGGCAATTCAGCTATTAACATATTTACTCTTTTGGGTTAACCTATGTTTATAGTACACTATTTCAAATAATAAGAAAATAAAATATATTATAAAGAAACTAAATATAAAAGCCGTTTTATCAATATTCAACATTTTTATAACAATTATTACACTGATAAGTAAAATAGTAACTCTAACGACTATTGAAAAGAGAGTAATTTTAATAAAATCGTTATTGGATTTATCTACCGAGAACCGAAACAAACCGAATGCAATAATAAAATTCAGCAAATTCAGACCGGCGCCGTAAAGATAAGCGGTAATTACTTCGGAGAAAATTATTCCTTCGGTTTTCAGTATCTCAAGAATGATTAAGCCGAGAATAACAATTCCGACTGCATAAAGGCTATTTTTTTTCATCGGATTTTTCTTTTGATTTGTTGTCAATATTCATAGTTGTGTGAATAAAATTATAGATTCCCGCAAATCCGCCAATCAAAGAAAAAACTATTGTTAAAACGGGTGAAAAATCGAAATATTCGTCAAGCCACTTTCCCGCAAAAAACATAAGAACAATTGTTGCCGCCATCTGAATTCCTAACCCGAGATAAACACTCAACTCCTGATAAGCTTTTGCCAACTTGGTTAAAGTTTTATCTTCAAGATTTTTCAATGCGCTATTTTACTTCCGCTTGTTGATTTTTCTGCTCACTCATGGAGCTTTTTCCGTCAAAAACCGCCCCTTCGGAAATCTTCAACCTGCGCGCGATTATATCTCCCGACAGTCGAGACGAACTTTCCAGCACAACTTTCTCTTCCGCCGTTATAGTTCCCTCAATTGTTCCGCTAAGCGTAACGTTCCTTGCCTTTACGTCTCCGGTAATTTTAGCCGTTTCACCGATTGTAAGACTTTCCTTAACTTCAACATCTCCTTTTACGATGCCGTCAATTCGGAGACTTCCGTTACTTTTCAGTTTCCCTTCAAGAATAACATCGGCGCTTAAAATACTGATTTCGCCGGTGGTAAAAGATTCCTTTTTGCCCATTAAATTTCCCAATTTATTTTACTAAATATTTTTTCGGATTTAATATTTGATTGCCTTGCCAAAGCTCAAGATGCAGATGAGGACCGCTTGTATTTACACCGCTATTTCCGCTTAGTGCAACCAACTCTCCCTGATAAACTTTATCCCCGCTTTTTTTCAACAGCACATTACAATGCTTCATAACGGTTCTAAAATTATTTTTATGTTCAATAATTAAAATGTTTCCGTCCAAAGCCGTAAAACCGGCAAAAATAACATATCCCGAAGCGGGAGAATAAACCTCAGTATTCGGCTTAACGGCAAAGTCAACTCCGAAATGACTTTGCTTCGGTTCAAAATCTTTAATGATTAATGTTTTCTTCACCGGACTTATTAGGAAAAAACCGGTTTTATCATCCGACTGCAAATCCCCGAAAAATTTATTCTCAATCTTTGAAAAAAACTTTTCCGCAATAAACAAAATCGTTCCGCCATCCATTTTATTTTTTACTTTTTCGCTTTTTAACGAATCATAAATAGCAGCGGTTGAATCAAGCGAATCCGTTCCGGCAAGAATAATTGCATACTTTAACCGTCTATCCAACTCGGCGACTTTTCCCAACTCCTTAGTAAGAAGTACAACTTGGTTTTCCAACTGTGCAATCTTTTGCCGCTGCTGCGTTATCTGAGGATTATCTACCCAGAAAAGAGCTTTCCTCAAAGGAGAAAATGTAAAGAGAAGAAAAACAAACAGCAGCAGAAGTAACGAATACGCAGTTAAATAGCCTATCAACTTCAAAAGTGAGAATTTGTATCTTTTCATCTCCTTTGAAGGAAGATTGGGAATAATGTAAATTGACGATTTTTTAATATCTTTAAGTTTCATTTGTTTGCTTCAGTTTCAAGTGGGAACAACAATCCGATTTCATTATCATCCGCTTTCCGGCATTTCGGAAGAAGCTCCGAATTATAAAATCAATCATGTCTGTTTCTTCTGCCTAAATAATTAAATATTATTTTAAAATATAAGAATTCCATTTTCGGAAAAGTAATGTTTTTTCATCCGACTTAATTTCATTAGATTTTTTTCTTCCTGTTAAATTTAATCTACCCTTTCTCTTCCCGCAAAATATACTCGGCTTTTTCAATAACTTTACCGGGCGTCAAATTATTTCCGCAGTTGAAATGTCCGAGCGGACATTTCGTTTTGCCGTGTATTCCGCAGGGTTTACATTCCAAGTCGATACCGACAAACGAACTCCCTTCGTTATAAGGGTAAAAGCCGAACTCCGGAATTGTTGATGTGTAAATTGTCAACACTTTAACTCCGGCGATAACTCCCAAGTGAGTCGGGGCGCTGTCGTTTGTCATCAGCATCTCGGCGTTTTTCAGCAGTTCCACCGATTGCGGAATTGTTAACTTACCGCAAAAGTTTAACACCGAGTCTTGAGCAAATGATGAAATTTCACTGCATAATTTTTTATCCTCGTTTCCGCCAATCAGCCCCACGTTAAATCCGTTATCTGAAAAGCGCTTTGCGATTTCCTTAAAATACTTTGCCGGATATTTTTTTGTTTCCCAAACCGAACCGGGAGCAAGCAGAATTAAATTAGTAATATTTTCCCTCCGCAATATTTCCCGAACTTTCTCCTTGTCTCTTTCCGAAATAATTATTTCCGGAAGTTTACGCCAGTCTTCAATTTCATCTTCATAAGCGAATAAGCTCAAGTTCCTTTTAACTTCATGGTCGCCTTTGTTGTAAGTTGCCAAATCGGTATAAAGAAAAGATAAAGCGGCGGTGTCAAAAGATATACGCTTCGGCGCTCCGCTTATTCGGGATATAATCGCGCTGCGGGCGGAACGATGCGGTGAAACAACAATGTCGTATTTTTCATCTCTAATCTTCTTCGCAAACTTCAGCGTTGCAGAAAAACTTTTTCCTTCCCCTTTTTTATCAAAAGGAATAATTCGGTTAACGTACGGAGAAAGAGAGAAAACGCTAGCTGCAGCCGGAAGAGCAATTACATCAATATCCGCTTCCGGTAATTTTTTCGATATTTTTTCAATTAACGGTAATGTTAATACGGCATCGCCGAGAAAAGCTGTTTGTACGACAAGCGCCTTCATTAATATTTCCAAATATTATGCATCCAGAGCCATTGCTCGGGATATTTCCTGATAACATCTTCAAGTCGTTTAAAATATTTCTGCGTCAAACACATTTCGGGATTATCATAAAACTCGTCATCTTCGCTGCATTCAAATTTTTCAAAAACAATATTGTAAGTCCCGTCCGGCTGCCTACTCTCAAACAAAAGAACAATCGGCGTTCCGAGTTTAAGCGAAAGCGCCGCCGTGCCGGTGTAGCACGCCGTATCGATTCCGAAAAATTTTACTCTCGGACCTTCCTTTGAGCCGCGCTGGTCTCCAACCGTTCCGATTATTTCTCCTTTTCTTGCCGCAGCAATCAGTCCGCGTAATCCCGCTCCGGCGCGCAGCTCCCGATTGCCGAACTTTCCGCGCGTTTTAGTAAGCCAATCATTCACGTAAGGATTTCGTTGTTTTTTTGCCAGTCCCAAAATTGAGCGATTTAATTTTACTCCGATCCACGTTCCCGCGTATTCCCAATTACCGAAATGAGCCGTAAGCATAAAAACACCTTTTCCTTCATCCGCAGCTTTCTCCAAAATATCCAAAGAATCGCTGTGAGCAAAATTCAATACGTTCTTTTCGGTAAGACCGGGCATCGCCATAATTTCGAGAAAAGTAATAGCAAAGCTTTCATAGTTTTTCTTTGCTATTCTTTTAATTTCTTTCTCTGATTTTTCCGGGAATGCTTTCCGTAAATTTTCCATTACAACTTTCTTGCGAATCGGAATAAGATAAAAAATCAAAAACGCTAAAACCTTTGCGGGATACTTAACGCGCTTAAACCCGATAATCGTAACCGCTCTGCTGATAATGGAAAAAATCAGATATTCCGCTTTGTCCCGATTAAATTTCATCATTCCCCGATTAACTGCCGCCAGCGGATATTGTTTACTTCTCCCCGTTTTGTCGAGTGGACCAAATCATATTCTCCAATCCCAAGCATATCGACAAATACAAAAACAACGCCGCCTTCAATATTGTGATAATACCAAAGCTCGTACGGTTTTGTGGAAATATTATTCGGATAACGGTCAATCGTATCGGGAGGACCGTAAGTTAAATAAACTCTCCCCATGTCTGTCATATATCCGGGATGTGTGCGAGTTTTAAACTTTTTAGTTACATAATTTAAACGCCGCATATATTCATCCATAAATTCATTTTCAGGCGTATCGGGATTTTTATCATGATTTTTCCAAAAACGAGTTAAGAATCTCTGCTTCTGTTCGGGAGTTTTTAATTTCTCAAATTCATTCTTTTCTTCGCCGGAGGAAAGGTAACGCATCTTCTTAAAGAACAAATCAGCTTCGTCGCTGCCCATTCCGCTAAAGCGCGGGCTGACGGAGATTTTTCCCGTAAAGCTGCTGTCCGGTTTAACATTGGGATTTATCAAAAAAAACTTTTTAGATGATGTGTAGGCATAGTTCACGGTAGTATCAACAACCGCTAACATAATATTGTAAGCGCCTGTCGGTTCTCCGCTTAAATTAACCTGCCCGACTTTCACAACCGAATTATTCCTATTTAAGATGAAAGATTTTCGTTCGTAAACCTTGTTTCCGTTTGAATTTAATACAACCGTAAGAAAATTCACCTTTTCCCCGAAAGATTTTTTCAAATTATAAATTTCCGCATAATAAAAAACAACCGGTTCCAGCGATGAGAATATTCTACTCGGGTTGGGAATAACTTTGTACGTGTTTTTGTAGAAAATCGAATTTTTTTCTTCGGACTTGATTATGTTTCGTCCCAATTCAATATTGCTGATTGACGCTTTATCCTTAGGGAAAGGGGTAACTTCAAGATTGTCCTCTAATGTTTTTATGTTTTCCCGCTTGTTTTTATCAATCACGGAATAAGTCAAATGATATTTCCCGAAAGGAACAACTATTTGAAATTGTCCCAGCATCTCCGTTTTTTTATCTGAAATTTCTGCGGAAGATTTTATCGAAAATTTCTTTATGATATTTTTTGTCGAATCTTCTTGATTCCGTAGAAGTATTCTCATAATAACCGAGAGCGATTTCCCCGATTCGGAATTTATCGGCTCAAGACCTCTTTTCTCAATCTGATAATAGAATTCCACGTAGTTAGAGGAATCGTTAAAAAGAAACTGCGAATAATCAAAATCGAAATTTATTTCTTTCTGTTGCGCAAAAACCGGCAGAGCAATCAGAAAAAAAAGGAGTAATTTTTTCATTATCTAACCTTTAATCTGTCCATCCAGTTCGGGTCATGCCTCTCGCCTCGCTTAGTGGAATGAAGAAGCCGGTAAATTCCCAAGCCGTTTTGATCTCCGAACACAAAGTAAACTCCACCTTCTATATTATAATAGTACCATGTTTGATAAGGCTGATTGTAGTAATCATTTTGCTTTCTTACAATTTTACTCGGCTCTCCATATTTGACATAAATAATTCCCCTGTCTGTCAAACTTCCCCGTTTTTTGTATTCCTTAAATCTCTTATCGGCATATTTTACTCTTTCCTTAAATTGTTCGTATGTTTCATTTACGGAAGTGGATGGATTTTCATCTCTTTTCTTCCAGAATGAGTAGAGGAAAACACGTTTCTGCTTTACGCTGTCCAACTGCGAGTATTGCCAAACTTCATCGTTATTTGCCAAACATTTTGAGGATTTAAAAATAGCGTCACACTCAGGACCGCTTAATATTGCAAAAGGACTTGCAAGGAAATTCCGCTTGACTAATGCATCGTTTATGTTGTAGTTGGAATCCGCAACAACAGAACTAACGTAGTAGAAGTCTTTATTTTCTTCGTCTAAGCTCTTTCCCGAATTATCAATCAAAGAGGCTGTAATATTGTATTTTCCCGAAACAAAATTCTTAAGTCGAATAAAACCGGGATCGGCAACTGCATTTTTTCCGGAACGAAGAGAAGTTTCCTTTTTCCAAACTATTTTGCCGAGTGAATTTGTAAGTTCAATTTTAAACTTAAGCGGTTGAGCATAATCTTTTAAGCCGTAAATCTCGGTGTAATAAAAAACCACCGGCATTTTTTCGTAAAAGGTAACTCTGGGATTCGGATATACTTCCATAGAGTTTTTATAAAAACATGAATTACTGTTTTTACTTCCGGTAATAAGTTTGGACGAAAGCTCAATGCCGCTTATATAGGGCGGCGTTTTCTTAATAACGTTAAGTCGGGTATGATAATAATCTACTTTTGTAGAATCGTAATAATCTCCTATTGCTACCTGCATTTTATATTTACCCGGGTCAAGTTTGATGTCGAATTTCCCAAGGAATATTTGCGTCTTGCTCGTATCTAAAATTGCATATCGCACAATATACGGCTGGTTCATAACCAATATACTATCCTTGGTTCGGACTATTGCAATATCAATTCTGGGATAAATAAAAATTCCTTTTTGAGAATAAGTATGTACAAATCCCGTATCGGCAACGGAATAATAAAATTCATAACGCGTAGATGCCGAATCATATCTGAACGGCGTCATATCAAATTCAAAATTAAAAAATCTCTCCCCTGTTTGGGCAGTTAAAACGGATGCCAGCAGCAGTAATAAAAGCGCGGTTTTCTTCATAAGTTTCCTTCTAATTCACATCAAATATTTTGAATTTAAATTAATAAGTTTTTGAAAAGTAACAAAGCATAAAAAGTATTATTGATTTCCGGCATTCCATGATTAAAAAAAAGGCGTCTCAAAGGACGCCTTTTTTAATTTATTTGAATAAGAATTTCTTCTTAGTCAAGACCTAATGTCAGGGTAAATACATTACTACTGCCGAGAGCGTTTTCTTTTACATGACGGAAAGCGTAATCAAATTTAATTCTTACGCCGTCAACCATTTCCCAGTAAACGCCTGCGCCAAGCGCGTAATCATAAATATAGTTGTCTTGGTTTCCTGTGTAGTAATTGTATCCAGCGCGTAAATAAAGCATATTCATGAAGTCGAATTCAGCGCCGCCTCTAACAATATCATCCAAGTTGTTGTTATTTCTGAAAGCAGCGGCAAGTGATAAGGAATTGTTTTCATCAAACGTTAACTTGTAAGATGCGCTTAAATCAAAATAACTCGGAATTTCGAATTCTTCGGTAATAGGTGTATAAACGCCTGTACCTGAACCCAATGCGCTTCCCGGGATAAGTGTTCTTGATTGCAAATCCGGTCCTGCGTATTTCATATTATCGCCGATATTTGCAACAACAACGCCTAAGGATAAGTTTTTGTTAAAGTTATACTGAACACCGAAATCCAATGCCCAACCGTTAGCAGTTGTGTTTTGAATTCCTTCGTGAATAGCTTTCATTGTTACACCGGCAATTACTCTGTCGGTTAGTTCTTTCGAGTAAGTTAAACCTAATGTAACATACGACGGACTGTAAGTTTCACCTGTTCCATCGGGATTATCATAAGTTGTAACGGGAATATCGCCGAATCCGATACTTTTATAAGACAATGCGATAGCGCCGATGTCTCCTAAGTTTGTACCGACGGCAAGGTAGGAAATATTGATGTCTGCAATGTATTTTGAATAATCAAACATTGCTTCCGTTCCCGTCATACTGCCGAGTCCGGCAGGATTATAGTAAATAGCTTCAACTCCATGGGTATTAGCCAAAAAAGCGCCGGCTGTCGCAATTGAACGAGCGCCGACAGGAATCAATAGCTGATCGGCTCCTGATGTACCTCTACGAGCAGCATCACCTGCAAAAGATACTACAGTGAAGCTAAATACGATAAGTAATATTAGTATTTTTCTCATTTTTTATTTCTCCAAATATTTTTTCACATCAATCAGAGAGAGCGGAACGAAACTTAATCCGCTCCGCACAGCTCAAATTAATATCTCTGTATTTGCTTTTGCGGCATAATGATTGCGAATTTAAGTACTTTTTCTCCATACTTCGGATTTGATACTATCGCAATATACATACCGGAAGCTACTCGTAATCCATCTTCGTTTTTAAGATCCCAATTCAAGAATGGGTTTGTATCGTTCTTCTGCAATGTTCTAAGCTTAGTTCCGCTAAGTGAAAATATCTTAACCGTCGCTTCGTTCGGTAAGTTGCTAAAGGTAATGAACGGTTCGTCCGGTTTATATTTATCACCCTGAACATAACTACCGATTGGGTTATAAGCATATAACGGATTAGGATATACATTTACTTTATCGAACATTGATTTAGCTTCAGCGTCGGTAATCTTTGTGCTTACCTTATATGTATAAACATCTTTAGGAGTTAATACATAATTAATCGGAATTTCAAGAACTCCATCCGTCGGTACATAGTTTGTATCATTGGAAGTAGTTTCAATTCCCACTACGGCAAGCGCATTGAAGTACGGCGATTTAGCTACATTCTTCATCGAATCCGTAACCGGGTAATCGGGGTCATTGGTAGGAATGTTGTATCCGCCCAAACGCGCCCATTTACTCGGACTTGTTGCAGATGGAACGCCGGTATAAACTAAGTTTAAATTGTTAGTATCGGCTGTATAATCATCATTGAAAATGATAATATATTCATGAGTTAATTTGATGTCCGGACCCGGATTCCATTTTGCATCGGAACGACCTGTTGAATCAAATCCGTCTTCGATAAATGCAACAGCAAGTTGTTTTGTTTCACCGAATTTATCGTCTTTAACCCAAGCCGTAAAGGGAACGTCAACGTAGCCGCGTCCGTCCATATTTCCGCCGTAGAAAAGTTTAGCAGTCGGTCTTCCGTGGGCAACACCGCTTGTATAGCGATACGCTTTGCCTTGGGTGCCGAATCTAAGCTCAATTCTTCTCATGTCGGAAACGTGAATTACTTTACTTGTATTAGTTGTAATCAACGGAACTCCGCTGGCGGAATCAACATCGGAGCCGACATACCATGCGCCTGTAGTATCAGGTCTGTTCATTGGTTTAGCCCAGTTTCCGCCGGAAATAAATGAAGGAGTTTTAACTCCGGGAGCTAACCATTCAACATTTAATGTTACGCCGTCGTGCAACTGTGTAATTCCTGCGGCATTATCATAGTTCTTGGAGGAATCTGCAATTACATTATCGGTAGTTTTATCTTTTACATAGTAATAGAGACTGTAAACAGTGCTCAAGCTATCAAGATAAAATCCTACTTCATACTCATCCGTTGTTGT
This sequence comes from uncultured Melioribacter sp., assembly GCA_964387835.1. Lineage (GTDB taxonomy): Bacteria > Bacteroidota > Ignavibacteria > Ignavibacteriales > Melioribacteraceae > WGAL01. The sequence goes on along the minus strand of CAYLYR010000010.1, from coordinate 4,867 downwards.
TAGATCTTTATCATAAACGGAATAGGTTACTTTACTATCCGAACCGCCTTGAGCATGTACCGTATTTACATTCTCACGATACGGATCGTAAGATTTTGCGCCCGGGACTATTCCGACAATACTTGATTCATCCTTAAGCAAAGTTGGAACGTTGGAAACCATTCCCACAGCAGCTGTTCCCGGAATAAGATAATTGCCGAGAGCATCCAAACGAACTATTTCATCATAGTTTAATGCAAAACCGGTAATTGAAATAAAGTAGGGTTTTCCTTTAATTAAAGGACCGTTTGTAAACGGATCAGTGTCGATTGTTAACTTTATCCATCCGGTATTCGGATTGGAATAAGTTGCAGAATCTAACTGCGTTCCGCCTTGATAAATAACCGTTCTTTCAAGGCTTACGCCATCTTCATATATTACCGTGTTAATACTATTTGCAACATCATATTTAGCAATTGTTATTTTATTGGTTGTACCGCCTTCTTGTTCCGCCGTATTAGGAGCCTGATACATATTTACTTCAAATCCTTCGAAGCGCATATCGTATCCGTTACCGAGAGAATTATAGTTCAACTGGTCTGCGGTATTCCAAATTAATTCTATTTTATTATCAGTAGTTTTAATTACCGGTTTAACGACAGGAGGCGGAGCAGGATAATTAAAGTTATTCTGATAAACGAACTGAGCGGCTCTATCGATTTGTTTAGCCTTCTTAACCGAAGCGAGAGCCGATGTTTTTGATCTTCCGATTACATAAGCAACAACTATATCAACCGGCTGATCTTTTATTAACTTAAATGGTCCGGTGTCGGACATTTGGCGTTGATCAACAGGCGAAGTGTTAATCCACCCGGTCAATGTTACAGGATCTCCGGAATACATATAATGTCCATCGATTGTAGTACAATCAACTCCGCCCAGTACAGCGCCGAATAACCAGTTACAAGGATCAACTACGTCTCCGGCTTGATTTAATCCCATCAAATAATTTCTTGCTTCTTCTTTTGTATTTGGATCTTGCTGACCGACAACGCCGTTCATATATTCAAC
>CAYLYR010000010.1:0-3717 GCA_964387835.1 uncultured Melioribacter sp. | reverse complement strand
TCAGGGTCTGCCCAAACGCCGAAATAGACGGAATCTATTTCGTTAGCTACAGTACCTCTATTTACGATTGAATATCTTACAAATATAATATTTCCGAGATCGCCTGAAGTAGAATATGCCCAGACGGTTTGTCTGATGTCAATCCCTTGCGGTTCAACGTCTGTAAATGATCTGTCTCCGGAGGGTAATCCGTCGTTATAAACACACCATACGGTTTCATCGCCGAGTAAATCAGGCATATCTTCATTCGGGTCCCACTTTCCGTTGCCATTTAAATCAACCGGATTATAAACGCCGTCTCCGTCTCCATCGTAGAAATAAGCTCCGCCCTTAACGGCGTCAGCCCATTCCTGCCACGATTCGCCGAAAGGCTCGTCGCTCGACTTCACTACGAATATACCGGGAGAGATTGTTTGAGTAGAGTCGTTGGGATCAATTGAACCGGGCACATAATCCTCAATTCTCGAGGAGGATGCTTCGGCATTTGCCCACATTACTCCATTTGTAACACCGCTCATCATAAATCCGGAGCTGTAAATAACGCCTTTACCGTCATACCTTCCCAATGCTCCCTGGGGAGGAATATTAACATCGGCTATTTTACCAACATCATTTAGAGGCAAGTTAATATTATTAACCCAAAGACGGTAAGCATCTCCATAATTTTGACCGCTTTTCGGCTTCTGTAATTTCCCGTCTTTTCTGTCGGAGGCATTTAACCCGACAAAGGAAAATACCAGCAAAGCAATCAAAAACTTTACCGAAATTAATTTTAGTTTATTCATTATATAAACCTCTTTTTACTATTAAACAAGTTAGATTTCAATTACTTTGTCGAAAAATTCATTTTTACGCCGACTTTAATTAAACGAGGCGGTCCAAAATTTCCGGGGTTTCTTTCGAGAGCTTCATAATCATAAACCCAATTTTGTCCGTTCTGTGCGGCAAATATTTTACCTTCGGCAGTTGCCAAATATCCTGTAGTTTCCGGGGAACCTGTTGATCTCCAAACACTAACGGCATTTTTAGCATCAAAAAGATTATTAATCCATACGTAAGGAGTAATTCCCAAATTATCACCGATAGCAAATGTTTTTTCGACTTTGAAATCAACTGTCATTGAACCGGGTCCATATCTCGAGTTGATATATCCCTTTGTATCTCCATAGTTACTGTTATCTTGCAGCAAATTTTGAGTCTGCAGCGGAGTATAAGGTCTGCCGCTGTTAAATGAAACCAACATATCTGCCGATAACATTTCAAGCATACCGCCTTCACCCTTGGGGATAAAGAAGTTCAAGTTAATAACTCCGGTATGTCTCTGGTCAAAATCCAAAGGCGCTATTACCTTCGGTAATCCGTCGGTTCCGAGATTACGAAAAGCTGACATGTAGGATGAGCTTTGCGACGATCCGGTTCCTTCGGCATACGAATAGGTATAATTTATAGACGCCGAGAAATAACTAATTCTCGGAATATCCAATGTAAACGCCAATCCTTTAATTGTACCGAAATCGGAATTAGCATGCGGGAAGTAACGCAGATTTTCGCCGCCTGGTTGGCGTTGATAATATTCAACCGTAGTATTTACCAAACCTTGAGTATTTTTATAGAAGGCGGTAATATTTAATGCGGCTGTGTTATCTCCGAGTACCTGTCTGAAACCTATTTCATATTGGGTAGTAATTTCACTCTTAACGTATCCGTTGTCAACTCCGAAATCGGATGTTTGTTTCATCAAGTAAAGTCTGTTTTCTCTCGGATAGAGGTCAAACAATCTCGGCGCTTGAATAAAACGTCCGTACTGAGCATGAAATACGGTTGTTTCCGTTACAGGAAAACCTAAACCGAGACGAGGTGAGAAATAAAGCTCGGGATCTTTAACCTTGAAATCACCGTTATCAAAGTTATTCGGATCTGTTCCGCCTGCATAAGGAAGATTCGGATTTTTAAGAATCCGTGCTTGCGAATCGAAATAATCCATACGAAGACCAAGGTTAATTACCAAGTCTTCCAACTCATATCTGTCCTGAACATAACCGTAAATAAATGTCGGTTTCTGTGCGCCTACTACACCGCTGCTGTCGTCCGTTGCATTTCCGAATAAATCATATCCGAAATAGCTTGGTCTTTGTCTTGCATATCTTTCTGCTTTTGATGCTGCCGGCAGAATATAAGTAGAATCGCTTCCGTCGCTTGCAGTAACATGAATTGTTCTATCTCTAATATCCTGAGCAATTCCCATTGGTCCAATGGAGTAATATCTCATGATACTGTAGTTTGCGCCGAATCCGGCTTCAAATAAGTGTTTATCCATCTGAGATGTAAAGTTTCCGTCGATGGAGAATGTTTGAGTCTCGTTTTTATTATAACCGTTGCTTACGCGTCCGTGAGCTGCAAAAATACCGAGTGAATCATAACGCAAAGCATAATCGTTTCCTTGCGTGGGAGTATAAGGATTGGTTAAAGTATCTCCGTATGCTTCCAAGTTATCGAAGAAGACTCCGTCTCCGGAAGCTGCATAATTTGTACGATAACCGAGTGTTACGTTCCAGAAAGAGTTATCAGAAACATTTTGAGAAATTTGAGAAGTTAACGATAAGTTATTTCCTATATTTTTTCTGTTATGCTCGGAATTATTTTTTGCATAAACATAAATGAATCCGCGGCTTACATAACTATTATAAATTCCGCTCAATCGCATCGTAATGCCGTGGCCTAAGTTATGATAAGTTTTTGCAGAAAACTTCCACGTCCCTTGGTCGTTATTGGGTAAATAAGGCATTGATTTTCCGATGGATTGGAAATTAATACCTTGCGCGGAAGGAGAGTGATCTTTAAACCAGCCTCTTTCAGCGGAAATAAAGAATGTGTGATCTGTATTTCCCGGTATGATCGGACCGCCGATAGTTCCGGTATAAAGATTATAACCGTAGTCATCGGTAAAGGAGGAAGTTAATCCATCCAAATGAATTTTGTAATATGGCGAACCCGATTTGGTTGTGATGTTGATAATACCGGACTGTGCTTGTCCGTATTTTGCTTCATATCCGCCGACTTGAAATGAAATCTGTTCAATAGCGGCGTTACTTAAAACCGCATTGTTATTTCCGAACAACGGGTCGTTCTGCACAACGCCGTCAACAATATAAACAACTTCGCCGCCGCGACCGCCGCGAACGTTCAATGTTGCATTTCCGTCAACACCGCCGGAACCTTCGGCTTTTACAACACCGGCTTGCAATGAAGCCAAGTTGGAAACGCCTTTTACAGGTAAACGGTTAATGCTTTCGGAATCAATTACTTTAACTGTGTTTGTAGCTTTAGCTTCAAACAGCCTGTTATCGGTTACAACAACTTCCTGCAAATCGACGCCGGCTTTTAACTTAACGTTTAATTCGAAAGTTACGCCGGGAATAATGCGAACGTTGTTAACAATTTTATCTTGATAACCGACAAAACTGAACTTTACGGAATAGGTACCGGGAGTAATATTAAGGATTTTATAATCTCCGTTAATATCCGCCGCAGCTCCTAAGTTCGTATTGACAAGCGTAACATTCGCTCCAATCAACGGTTCGCCCGTATCGGCGTCTTTTACCGTACCGGTCATTTTACCAACACCGGATTGTGCGAAGAGGCTTGTCCCCAAAATTAATAGGAATACAATTAATTTTGAAAAAGTCCCTAACTTTTTCATATCAACTCCAATTTTAA
>CAYLYR010000009.1:0-22712 GCA_964387835.1 uncultured Melioribacter sp. | reverse complement strand
CGGAGATTGCTTCAGCCGACAAGTCGGCTTCGCAATGACAGTCCTTTTATTTTTTTCTCTTCGTCCCTCGCAATGACAGTGTTTTCGGAGATTGCCACGCTCCCTACGTTCGCTCGCAATGACGGTGTTTTGGAGATTGCCACGCTCCCCACGTTCGCTCGCAATGACAGTGTTTTGGAGATTGCCACGCTCCCTACGTTCGCTCGCAATGATGGTGTTTTCGGAGATTGCTTCGCCTCCGCAAGCGGGGTCTCGCAATGACAAAAATTAGAGTTTGGAATTTGGACTTTTCCACATATCAAATTATTATTTTACATTAATATTTTGCCAACACCTTGAATAACGCGAAGAGTGTATTTATATTTTAACCTTTAATTAAAATATATATCTTATCGAAAAGGTAAAAAAATGACCGTAGCGCTTGAAACAGATTTCCCGGATTTAACCCTTTATAAAAAAGGAAAAGTAAGAGATATATACGATCTGGGAGAAAGTTTTTTAATTGTTTCAACCGACAGACTTTCTGCATTTGATGTAATAATGAGAGACGGGATTCCTTTAAAAGGAAAAGTTCTTACGAAAATATCAGAATTTTGGTTTCGTGAAACTGAAAATATCGTAAAGAATCATTTAATATCAACGTATGTTGATGAGTTTCCTCCCGAAGCACAAAAGTATCGGAATGTTCTCGAAGGTCGTTCCATGCTTGTTAAAAAGGCAGTCCTGATTCCGCTCGAATGTATTGTAAGAGGTTATATTTCGGGGAGCGGCTGGAAGGAATATAAAGAGAAAGGAAGCATCTGCGGAATTGAATTACCCGAAGGTTTGGTCGAATCGGAAAAACTTCCCGAACCGATTTTTACTCCATCGACAAAGGCGGAAATCGGTGAGCATGACGAGAATATTACGGAAGAGGACGCGAGGAAAATTGTCGGTGATGAAATTTTCGATAAAGTAAAAAAATATACTCTTGAGATTTATAAAAAAGCTTCCTCTTATGCAGAGAAGAAAGGTATTATTATTGCCGATACGAAGTTAGAGTTCGGGATTGTAAACGGGGAAGTAATTTTAATTGACGAAGTGTTAACTCCCGATTCATCAAGATTTTGGCCCATTGAAGATTATGAAAAAGGAAGAGCGCAGAAAAGTTTTGATAAGCAATATGTGCGCGACTATCTGCTTTCGATAAATTTTAACAAACAGCCTCCGGCTCCCAAACTTCCGGAGGAAATAATTAATAACACTACTGAAAAATATAACGAAGCATTAAAAAAACTTACAGGATATTCACTAAAATAAATATGAAAGGTTAATATGAAATCTCCGGTTAAAATTGAAGTTAGGAATAAAGAAAATTTATATATCTTATGGAACGATAATAGTGAAACAAAAATTACACTGAAGGAGTTAAGAGATGCATGTCCCTGTGCGGAATGTGCTTCCAAGAAAGATAAAAAAGTAGAATACAAAGAGGCATTCCCAACTCTTAATATCGGCGGCAAATACGAGATTGTTAAGATGGAATTAGTAGGGAATTATGCGGTTAATATTTTTTGGAAAGACGGGCATAATACGGGAATTTACGAGTTCAAATATCTCCAAGAATTAGGGGAATAATGGTTTTACCCAATCAATTAACGGTTCTGCGAATTATCCTAACGCCGATTTTTCTTTGGCTGTTTTTAAGTGATAATTTAACAATGAATCTTATTGCCGTTTTAGTCTTTTTTGTAGCTGCGCTTACGGATTGGTATGACGGTTGGCTCGCGAGAAAATACAACTACATCACCGATTGGGGAAAGTTTCTCGATCCGCTTGCCGATAAAATTTTAACATCAACGGCGTTTTTCGGTTTTGTCGCATTAGGGAGATTGGAACTCTGGATGGCGCTTATTATTGTTCTCCGTGATTTCTTTATTACGGGAGTACGTATTTATGCCGAAATAAAAGAGCTTGATTTTAAGACAAGCTACATTGCAAAAGCAAAGACTTTTATTCAGATGGCTTTTCTATATTTTTTGCTTCTGTTGTACTTTCTCGAAAAAATTAATCCCGTCGGACGGCTGAAAAGGATACTTGTTGTTTTAGATAATCAGACGGCTATCTATTGGATTATGCTGGCGATTACTCTGCTTACTCTTTATACTTTGATTGATTATTTTATTAATAATAGAAATCTCTTTCAGTTGACAAGGAAAAATGAAGCCGAATAAATTTGAAAAACTGATAGGAAGCGGATTGTTAACCGGATATGCGCCGGTTGCCTCCGGAACCGTCGGTAGTTTTGCTGCACTTGCTTTTCTTCCTTTGGGAAGAGTAGCCGTTACCGCACTGATTCTGCTGTTTTTCTTTTACGGAATTTATATCGGCAATAAGTTTGAAGTGGAGTACGGCAAAGATCCGAGTCAATTTACTCTTGATGAGTTTGTCGGAACGTGGATTGCCTTTTTTGCAATTCCTTTAAATCTTTATTCAATAATTTTTATATTTATTGTCTGGAGATTTTTTGATATTCTTAAACCGTTTCCTGTTCGTAATGCCGAGAAGTTAAAAGGCGGTTTAGGTATAATGGCTGACGATGTGATAGCTGCGTTGTATGCCAATATTATCGGTCAGATAACTATTTACTTAATAATAAAATAAAATTACTATGAAAGCTTACATAATAAGTATTGGAGATGAATTACTGATTGGTCAGGTCGTCAATAAGAATGCATCGTACATCGCAGGAAAAATGTCCGAAATTTCTTTGGACGTTGTTAAAATTTGTGACATTCCCGACGACGTAGAAGCAATAAAAAATGAATTGGACAATGGATTTAATTCAGCCGATATTGTTTTGATGACAGGCGGACTCGGACCTACTCACGATGATGTAACGCGTGAAGCCGTTGTTAGTTATTTTGATACGGAGCTTGTTGAAAATGAAGAGGCTCTTCAGAATACAAAAGATTTTCTTGAGAAACGTGGAATGGAATTCAAAGAGATTCATAAATCACAAGGTTTGCTTCCTAAGAACGCAGAGATGATTCCCAATACTAAAGGTACGGCGCCCGGAATGTGGATTAAGCATGGAGAAAAATATCTTGCGGTTATGCCGGGCGTTCCTATCGAAATGAAAGCAATGGTAGATGATTTTATTTGTTCTCGTTTGCGGACTCTTTTTAATTTTTCCGGAAGTAATATTGTTCGTAAAACCTTACTTACAACGGGATTACCCGAATCCGAATTGGCGCTGAAATTAGGGGATTTGAGCGAACTGCTCGAAGGAGCATCGATGGCATTTTTACCTAATCAATTCGGAGTGAGAATGCGGCTTACGGTGAAAGGGGAAACGAGAAATGAAGCAATGGATAAACTTCTGCTGATTGAGCAGAAGATAAGAAGTAAAGTCGGAAGATATATTTACGGTACTGATAATCAACAATTGGAAGAAGTGATAGGAAAATTGTTAATTGAACGCGATGTTACAATTTCAACGGCTGAATCTTGTACCGGCGGTTTGATTGCTTCGAGGTTAACTAATATCCCCGGTTCAAGCGCCTATTTTGAAAGAGGAATTGTAAGTTACAGCAACGGAGCAAAAGTTGAGCTTCTGAATGTTGACGAAGATACACTGCAAACCCATGGCGCCGTTAGTCCAGAAGTTTGCGAACAAATGGCAATCGGGATAAGACAGAGCTGCGGTACCGATTTGGGACTATCCGTAACCGGAATTATGGGACCGACAGGCGCAACGATGAATAAACCGATTGGATTGGTTTATATCGGACTTTCGGATGAAAACGGATGCAGGGTAAGAGAATTTCATTTTGGAGATGATAGATTAATAAATAAGGATAAAACCTCTCAGCAAGCTCTTGAAATGGTAAGGCGTTATTTGCTCGGTATTGCGGATGAAGATTAGAGCTTTTATCGGGTTGGAAATTCCGGAAGAAGTGCGAAAATATATTCTGAACCAAATAGAAGAGGTCGATCAGTTCAGAAAATTAAGGTGGGAAAACTCTTCAAAATTTCACATAACTTTAAAGTTTTTAGGGGATGTGGAAGAGAGTAAAGTTGTTGAAATTAATAATGTTCTTGAAAAATTTGCTTCCGATATAAACTCGGTTAATCTTACATTGGACAGATTCGGAGCTTTTTATCGTGATGGGAAACCGAAAGTACTTTGGGCGGGATTTAGATATGACAGAAGCTTATCGGAATATCAAAAAGAGCTTGATTCAAATCTTGCCGAGATAGGATTTCCGATAGAAAAGAGAAAATTTTCTCCTCATTTAACGCTTTATCGTGTGAAGAAGAATAGCGATAAAAATATTTTGAAGAGATTTGAAAATCATAAATTTAATGAGAAAACTTTTTCCGCAAATGAAATAATTTTGGTTAAAAGCAAATTGCTGCCGAAAGGCTCGGTTTATGAAATATTAAGAAGATATAATTTAAAAGGATAAAATAATGGCAAAGGAAAAATCAAATTTGACTGAAAAAGAGAGAAAATTGGAGATGCTGAATGAAACAATTTCCAATCTCGAAAAAACATACGGCAAGGGTACGATTATGCGTCTCGGAGATGGAGTTATTAATAAAATAGAGTCCATTTCAACAGGCTCTCTTTCAATTGATGCGGCGCTTGGAATCGGAGGTGTGCCGAGAGGAAGAATTGTTGAAATTTACGGTCCGGAATCTTCGGGTAAAACAACTCTTTGTCTGCATATTGTCGCCGAGGCTCAGAAAAAAGGAGGGTTAGCGGCATTTATTGATGCGGAGCATGCTATGGATATAGCTTATGCTCAGAAATTAGGCGTTGATGTGAATAACCTACTGGTTTCGCAGCCGGATTACGGGGAGCAAGCTCTTGAAATTGTTGATACTTTGGTTCGGAGCAATGCACTTGATGTGATTGTGATTGACTCGGTTGCCGCTCTTGTTCCTCGTTCCGAATTGGAAGGCGATATGGGCGATGCGCAGATGGGTGTTCAGGCAAGACTTATGTCGCAGGCTTTGCGTAAAATTACCGGCGCGGTTAGCCGTTCCAAAACCGTTGTAATTTTCACTAATCAGTTAAGAAGTAAAATCGGAGTTATGTTCGGAAGTCCTGAAACAACTACAGGCGGAAATGCACTGAAATTCTATTCTTCGGTCAGAATTGATATTAGACGTATTGCGGCGCTTAAGGACGGACAAGAGGTTGTAGGGAATAGAACAAGAGTGAAAATTGTAAAAAATAAAGTGGCTCCTCCTTTCAAAACAGTTGAATTTGATATTATGTACAATGAAGGAATAAGTAAAACAGGAGATTTAATAGATTTGGGACTTGAGTTCGGGCTGATTAAAAAAAGCGGATCATGGTTCACTTTCGATGAAGATCGTTTCCAGGGAAAAGATCAGTTCAGACGTAAACTGAAAGAAAATCCGGAGATGATGGAAAAACTGGAGCACGAAGTTAAAACTCAACTGGGATTAATCGCTGAAGAAGATTCCGTGGAAACAAGTTCCGAGGAATAGGATAAAACAGAGTGATTATTACACAAATAAATATTTGGAGAGGCAGAGTATATATTTCTTTGGATAATGGAGAAAAAGTTCAGCTTGCCAAGCCTATTTTTGAAGAGTCTCGACTTAAGGTCGGTGATGACTTAAATTGTGCCGAAAAAGAAAATCTCATTAATCTTAATGAGATTTTTTTGATTAAGGCAACCGCTTTAAGATTATTGGGAAGACGGGAGCATTCCGGAAAGGAATTAAGAGATAAGCTGAAGTTAAGAGGTTATTCCCCGGAAAATATTAATTCCGTTACGGAGAATCTTATTGAACTGAATCTTTTAAGCGATGAACGTTTTACGGAAGTTTATGTTCGTTCAAGAATTAAATATAAGAAGAAATCACCGCGAGCAATTTATTATGATTTGCTTAAAAAAGGAGTTGATAAAGACTTAATTCAAAATGAGTTAGGCTCTATTAGCGAAGAAAAAATTTTTGCAAATGCAAGGGAATTGGCAATGAAAAAAGTTAAGTCCCTAAAAGCCAAGAATGAAAATGATATTCCCGGGAAACTGAGAAATCATTTAGCATACAAAGCATACTCAACAAGAATAATAAATAGAATTATTGATGAAGTTAGAAAGGAAATAAATAATGCCGAGATTTAAAGGTATGGATTACTATAATATAGAAAGTTTATTAACCGAAGAAGAAAGACTTATTAGAAATACGGTAAGAGATTTTACCGATAGGGAAGTGCTCCCGATTATTGAAGAATATTACATGAAAGGTACATTTCCCACCCAATTGGTTCGCAGAATGGGGGAATTGGGTTTACTGGGAATGACGTTGCCCGAAAAATACGGAGGAGCGGGGGTTTCAAACGTTGCTTACGGCTTGGCTATGCAGGAACTCGAGCGTGGAGATTCCGGCATAAGAAGTTTTGCTTCCGTTCAAGGCGGTCTGGTGATGTATCCTATTTTTATTTTTGGAACCGAGGAGCAGAAACAGAGATATTTGCCTAAGTTAGCATCGGGAGAGTTAATCGGCTGCTTCGGTTTAACCGAGCCGGATTACGGTTCGAATCCCGGCGGAATGCTTACTAAAGCGGAGCATACAACTGACGGTTATATTCTCAACGGCACAAAAATGTGGATCACCAATGGAGAAATAGCCGATTTAGCAATTGTTTGGGCTAAATTGGAAGGGAAAGTAAGGGGATTTATTGTTGAAACCGATAGTGAAGGTTTTTCTGCTTCCTTAATGACGGGAAAGCATTCTCTTCGAGCCTCAATAACTTCGGAGTTGATTATGGAGGATGTTTTCGTCCCTGAAAATGCCTTGCTCCCGAAAACTACAGGATTGCGTTCGCCGTTGATGTGTCTTAACCAAGCAAGATACAGCATTGCTTGGGGTGTTGTCGGCTCTATGATGGCGTGTTACGATGCCTCACTGGATTATGCAAAAACTCGAATTCAATTCGATAAACCTATTGCGGCATATCAACTTACACAGCTTAAGTTAGTGAATATGTTAACTGAATTAACTAAGGCTCAACTGCTGGTTCTACAACTCGGCAGGCTTAAAGATTCCGGTGAAGTTAAACATACTCAAATTTCAATGGCAAAGAGGAACAATGTGGAGCAAGCTCTGAAGATTGCACAAGATGCGAGAGAAATTCACGGAGCAAACGGTATTTTAGCTGAATATCCGGTTATGCGTCATTTGAACAATTTACAGACGGTTAAAACTTATGAAGGAACTCACGAGATGCATACATTAATAATCGGCGAAGACATCACGGGAATATCAGCCTTTTTGTAGATTACATTTACGATGATATGTTAAAAAGTAAATTTTATTAATATTAAATTCTTAGGAAACCAAAATGAATAAAATACTTTATGAAGGGTTAACTTTTGATGATATATTGCTTGTTCCGAGTAAATCGGATGTTTTGCCTCGTGAGGTGAATATAAAATCCAAATTAACAACAGATATTGAGTTATTTCTTCCCTTTATTTCAGCTGCAATGGATACGGTTACAGAAGCAAGAATGGCAATTGCGATGGCTCAAAACGGAGGAATCGGAATTATTCATAAGAATTTGTCTGTTGCGGAGCAAGCCGATGAAGTGGATAAAGTTAAGAGGTACGAAAGCGGAATGATTCATGATCCGATAACGCTTACTGTGGATAAAACCGTCGGCGATGCCGAAGAAATCATGCACAAGTACCATATTTCCGGTATTCCGATTGTTGACAATAAAAACAAATTAATCGGAATTATTACCAACAGAGATTTACGCTTTACTCCGAATTTCAATCTTCCTGTTTCCGAATTGATGACTAAACACAATTTGATTACTGCCCCCGAAGGAACAACGCTTGAGGGAGCAAAGGAATTGCTGCAAAAGTATAAAATTGAAAAACTTCCTGTTGTGGATGATAATGGAATTCTGAAAGGGCTAATTACGTTTAAGGATATTTCTAAGAAAGAGAAATACCCGAATGCTTGTAAAGATAATTTAGGGCGTCTGCGTGCGGGAGCAGCCGTCGGCGTTTCCGGCGATACTTTTGATAGGGTTGAGGCTCTTGTTTCGGCTTCCGTTGATACAGTTGTAGTTGATACCGCGCACGGACATTCAAGAGGAGTAGTGGAAACAATAAAAAAGATAAGAGCGGCTTATCCCGATTTGCAGCTGATTGCAGGTAATATTGTAACTGCCGAAGCTGCAGACGATTTAATTGACGCAGGAGTAAACGCCGTGAAAGTCGGAATCGGCGCAGGCTCTATCTGTACAACTCGAATTGTTGCGGGAGTCGGGGTTCCGCAAATATCGGCAGTATTAAAGGTTGCCGAAACAGCCGGTAAAAGGGGAATTCCTCTCATTGCAGATGGCGGAATAAAACAGACCGGAGATATTGCAAAAGCAATTGCAGCGGGAGCAGATTCCGTAATGTTCGGAGGAATGTTGGCAGGCGTTGATGAAACGCCCGGTGAAAAAGTATTGTACGAAGGGAGAAGTTTTAAGGAATATCGCGGAATGGGTTCGTTAGCTGCAATGAAACAGGGCAGCAAAGACCGATATTTTCAGGATATGGAAGAGGATATAAAGAAGCTTGTTCCCGAAGGTATTGAAGGACGAGTCCCTTATAAAGGAGCGCTGGAGGATACTCTCCATCAATTTGTAGGCGGATTAAGAGCCGCCATGGGATATGTTGGAGCACGAAATATTTCAGAGATGAAAAAGAATGCTTCTTTTGTTAAAATTACGGGGGCAGGCTTAAGAGAAAGTCATCCGCATGATGTGATAATGATTAAAGAAGCTCCGAATTATCAAATTAATAAATCATAGGTTAGTCTTGTTTAATGTTTTAGTTATTGCATATTATTTTCCCCCTATGGGATTAAGCGGAGTACAGAGAACTCTTAAGTTTGTAAAATATATGCCGGATTTCGGTTGGGAGCCGACTGTGATTACTACTGGGAAAACCGCATATTTTGCTTATGATGAAAACATGCTCCGAGAGATTACGGAAAGAAAAATTAATATAATCAGAACCGAAGCTCTTGATCCGAATACCGTCTTAAAAAAAATCGGTTCTTCTAAAGCTCCGAGAGAATCCGTTAGGAAAGTACTGAATAAAATAAGTCAGACAATTTTTATTCCCGACAATAAAAAATCGTGGTCTAAAAAAGTATTTCATATTGCCGAAGATTTACTTACTCAGAAACATTTTGATGCTGTATTTGTAACCGGACCGCCGTTTTCTGCATTCTCGGAAATTGCAAAACTCAAGGAGAAGTTTGAAGTCCCTTTAGTATTTGATTACAGAGACTTATGGTATGAGAGCTACTTTGCTTTTTACCCTACACAAATTCATAAATTTATGCATTACAAACTTGAATATGCAGCGCTGAAAGGCGCTGATAAAGTAACGGTTACAAACCGAAAGATTAAAGAGAAATTGTTAAGAGATTTTCCTTTTCTCAAACATGAAGATGTGATAATAATTCGGCATGGTTATGATAAAGCGGATTTTGAGAATAATGCTCCCATAAAAAAAGAGAATAAAAAGCTATTGATAACTCACTCCGGAAATTTTATTGAATATACTACTCCTGAATATTTGTTGAAAGCTATAAGAAAGTTAGTATTGGAAAATCCTGATATTGCTTCCGATATTGAAGTACATTTTGTCGGCATAGTTGATAGAAAATATATTAAAATGATACAAAAATTAGGTTTACAAACGATTGTTAAAAATTACGGCTATCTCGAACATAAAGAAGCTGTACGTAAAATTATTTCAAGTGATGTTTTGTGGTTTATGATTGGAAGAAGAAAAAATATCGATTCGATATTACCCGGGAAAGTACTTGAGTATGTCGGAGCACGAAAGCCTATTTTTGCAAATCTTCCGGATGGAGCGGCTCAGATAGTCTTGGATGAATACGAAGCTTCATATATGACTTCCCCTGATAATATTCCGCAAATTAAGGAAAAATTGATTGAGATATATAAAGACTATAAAGCGGGGAATTTACCTGTTCCCAAAGATGAGTTTGTGGAAATTCATGAAAGAAAAAATTTAACCGAAGAATTAACTAAAGTTTTTCAATTTTTATTGGTAAACAAAGAATGAAAATAGCGATTATCGGCTCCGGTGGAAGAGAGCATGCTTTAGGTTACAAATTAGCCGAGAGTAAATCCGTTGAGAAGTTGTTTTTTATTCCGGGAAATGCGGGGACTATAAACTTAGGTATAAATATCAAAGTTTCCATAGATGATTTTAATTCTATATTGTCCCATGTTAATGAAAATGAAATCGACTTGGTAGTGATTGGACCGGAGCAGCCGTTAGTTAACGGTTTGGCTGATTTTTTGGAATCAAACAATATTAAAGTTTTCGGACCTGGAAAGAGCGCTGCAAAAATTGAAGGTGAAAAATCATTTGCGAAATCATTTATGAAGGAACATAATATCCCTACTGCTGATTTTAATATTTTTACATCCGAAAATAAGGCTGAGTGTTTAAGCTATTTGAAGAAAACAAGTTATCCGATTGTAATTAAGGCAGATGGCTTAGCCGCGGGTAAGGGAGTAGTAATTTGCGAGAGCTATGTAACTGCCGAAGAAACTGTTATCGATTTTTTCGAAAATTCTAAGTTTGGAGATGCCGGCAAGAAAATAGTTGTCGAGGAATTCTTAAGAGGGAATGAAATTTCGATTTTTGCCATAACCGATGGAACAAATTATTTTCTGCTGCCGCCTTCTCAAGATCATAAAAGAATTTTTGATGAGGACAAGGGTCCCAATACAGGCGGAATGGGAGCATATGCTCCGGTGCCTTTTGCAGATAAATTATTACTTGATAATATCGAAAAGCGAATTGTTATTCCTACTTTAAAAGGAATGGAGAAAAAAGGAAGTAAATTCAGCGGTGTTTTATATTTCGGATTGATGATAACCGATGCCGGTCCCAAAGTTATTGAATACAACTGTAGATTCGGAGATCCGGAAACTCAAGCCGTTTTACCGTTGCTAAAAGGTGATTTTGCCAAGATGCTTTATTCTGTGGCTGAAGGAAAGTTGGATGTTTCATCTATTTCATTAAGTGATAATTTGTTTTCAGTGTCGGTTGTTGCCGCATCGGAAGGTTATCCTCTGAAATATGAGAAAGGGAAAAAAATTTTCGGGTTAGATAAAATAACCGGCGATAACGTTTTTGTTTTTCATGCCGGAACGAAATTAAATAATGAAGACCAAGTTATAACAAACGGAGGAAGGGTTTTAGCCGTAACGGCGTTAGGAGATTCCCTTGAGAACGCTAAATCGATAGCGTACCAATCTTTACAAAAAATTTATTTTGACGGTATTTATTATCGCGAGGATATTTCCGATAAAGGTTTATTGACTAACTAAGAAAAGATTACATCCTCTTACGGCTTCTTGTTCGGTTGCAAACGTAAAGATTCGATAGCTGCCAAATAGTTTTGATTTTTATAAATAAAAAAACCGATAACGAAATAAATCATTATCGGTTATAAAATTTGAGGGGAATCTTTTAATCCAATTTAAGGAGCAGTTCCCAAGATTTATTTTCCAATAAAACCTTTGCTTCGTCATTCTCCACTAAATTTTTCATTAGCTGAAGAGCTAAATTTTCAGTCTCCGTGTATGATAATTTATCATTCTTTTGATCAAAGTAATTTTTTATAGCAAATTGAATGTCTCTTAAAAAGATATTAGACTTATAATACACAGGGAAAAAGTTTGCCATGTATTTGAAAAACGTCTCTTTATTATTTATTAATTCTTGAAAATGAGTCATTAAGTAATTCTCCGAAAATCAAAATAAATTTTTATAATCCTAATAAATGAACGGATTGCTGAGCCAAATGTACAATTGTTTGGAAGAATATACCAAACAATAAAGTCGGAACAGCAAGAATAATCAACATTGTTTTATCCAAAACGGGAGCTTCAATTGCCGGCGTCATTTCGTTAGGTTTGTTGAAATACATGTGCTTCATAATACGCATATAGTAGTAAACTGATAACGTTGCGTTCAACAACCCTATAACCGCTAAAGCTATTAATTTTGCATCAACGAGAGCGACGAAAATATAGAGTTTTCCGATAAACCCGGCAAACGGCGGAACACCGGCGAGTGAGAATAAGAATATGCCGAATACAACTCCGAGAAGGGGACTGGTGCGACCGAGTCCGTCGTAATCATTAATATCTTCACTTCCTATTTTGTTGCGTACAACCATTACAGTGTAAAATGCTCCGAGGTTCATAAGCATATAAAAAACAAAGTAAACTAAAATTGCAAGAATACTTTCGTTTGAAAAGGCTGCAAGGGCGGCTATCAAATATCCCGCATGAGCTATACTGGAATAAGCGAGTAATCGTTTCAGGTTGTCTTGCCACAAGGCAATTAAGTTGCCGACACTCATCGTTAAGATTGCAATTAAAATAATAAACGTTCTCCAATCAACGCCGCTGATTAGCTGCCAAAAACCGTGGGAATCACTTGAAGAAGCAAATCCTAATTGAATTACACGGACTAAGAATGCAAATCCGGCGGCTTTGCTTGCAACTGAAAGGTAAGCGGTAATCGGAATAGGTGCGCCTTCGTAAACATCGGGAGTCCAAAAATGGAAAGGAACGGCTGAGATTTTATATCCGATTCCCACAAACACAAGAATCGACGCAATTGTCATTGGAATGTAAGTAAATCCTTGAATATTACCCGCAGCGGCAATGGCAGCGAGATTTGTAGTACCGTAAAGTCCGTAAATCAAAGAAATACCGAATAACATTATTCCCGACGAAACCGAACCGTAAATCACATATTTTAATGATGATTCGGCGGGGCGTTTTTGCTGTTTCAGAAAACCGGCTAAAACGTAGGAGGATAACGACATTAACTCAACCGACACATAAATTAGAAGAAAGTCGGTAGCCGAAGTTAAGAACATCATTCCGAGAATCATCCCGAACATCAATGTATAATATTCACCCGATCTTTGAGTAACAGATTTAATTTCATCGGAGGAAATTGACATTATAATTACTATTATCGAAGTAATCACGATAATTAATTTTAAGAAGGTGCTGAACGGATCGAGTGCAAACATTCCTATTTTTGAACTCGGAGAAGTGAAAAATCCGGCATGAGTTTGCCCGAACTGTGCGATTAATAGGAAGAAGGTTACAACTAATCCTGCTATTCCAATATAAGGAATAATTGTTTTTTTCTCTTTGAAGATAAGGTCGAAAATCAGCACTACAACGAGTGAGACGGCAATTGCAATCTCAGGTTTTATTATGCTTAGCGAACCAATAAAATTTGATAAATTGTTCATAATTTATGTCAATATCCTAATTTCGTTCTAAAATGCTGCAGTGTTAAGAAAATGAACAAAAGTCTTAACCGATGTATTCATAAAGTCAATTGCCAATCCCGGTTGAACGCCGAGATAAATAACGACAATAGCCAAAGGTACAAACATTAAATATTCTCTCGGAGTAAGGTCTTCCATAAAACTCCATTTTTCATTGAACTTACCGAAATAAATTCTCTGCAATGTCCAGAGCATATAAGCTGCCCCGAGTAGAATTCCGAGTAAACCGACGATTGTAAGAGTTCTTGTAACCGTTGAGCCGAAACCTCCAAGAAAAACGAGAGATTCTGAAATAAATCCGCTGAGTCCGGGTAATCCGATTGCGGCGAAGAAAGCAATTGTTACAATCCCGGTGTAAACAGGCATTTTGTTAGCCAAACCGCCGAATTCGTATATTCCGCGTGTGTGCGCTCTGTCGTAAATAACTCCAACAATAAGGAATAACATTGCCGTAATCGTACCGTGATTGAACATTTGGAAAATTGCTCCGGTAATACCGGTAACCGAAAGCGTTGCCATTCCAAGCAATACATAGCCCATGTGAGAAATCGAGGAGTAGGCGATAAGTTTTTTGAAATCCTTCTGTGCAAGAGCAACCAAAGCCCCGTATATAATATTTATTACTCCGAATAACCCGATATACCAAGCCAATTCTCTTGTTATCTCGGGGAAAAGGGGATAGCTGATTCTTAAGATTCCGTAAGTTCCCATTTTCAATAGAACGCCGGCTAAGATAACACTGATAGGCGTTGGAGCTTCAACGTGTGCATCGGGCAGCCAAGTGTGGAACGGAAACATAGGTATTTTGATTGCAAATCCGATAAAGAGGAAAATGTAAGCAATCATTCTCCAGTTGTTCGGGTTTTGCGGAGATAAGATGCCATTCGGCAAATATGCAGTTGCTTTGGTTAATTCGATTAAATTAAATGTGTGAAGTTGAATTCCGTTTACCGTTTCGGTTGCACTGAAGTAAAGCGCAATCATTGTAAGAAGTATAAAAATACTGCCGAATAATGTGTAGATAAAGAACTTAATTGCTGCATATTCTTTTCGGGGACCGCCCCAAATACCGATAAGGAAGTACATCGGGAGAAGCATAATTTCCCAGAAAACGTAGAACAAGAAAAAGTCGAGAGAAACAAAAACTCCCATCATTGCGGCATCGAGTAAAAGGAACAGCATAAAGTAGCCTTTTACCATTTTTTTGATATTCCAAGAGGAGAGTGTGGCGATAAATGATACAAACGCCGAGAGGAACACCATCAAAATACTTAATCCGTCAACGCCTACAAAATAGTCGATTTTTATAGTCCCAATCCAGGAAACGTTTGGAATTGTAATCCAACGCGCTTTTTCAACAAATTGGAAAGTTGAGGCGTCTAAAATGCCTGCTTTTGAAAAATCAAAGGCAAAAAGCATAATTATTGCCAGAACCAACTGGATGGCTGTTGCGGCAAGAGCCGTATATCTGACGGCGTTATCTTGTCCTTTTTTCAATAATAGAATTGCAACCATTCCCACAACAGGGACAAATGTAATCAGTGTTAAAATCGGAAAACTCATTCTATATAAGTCCTATTTTTATTATTTCAAACAATTAAAAAAACGGTAAAAACATTACGAATAAAAGTATTAACGATAAAACGACAACAAGCACATAGTTTTGCACTTTACCGTTTTGTATTTTCTTAAATCCGAAACCGAGAACTCCGCTAAAAAATGCAGTGAAGTTTACTAATCCGTCAACGACATAAGTATCGAACCAGCCGCTTACGGCGGAAAATCCGCGAGTTAAAGTAGCTGCTCCGTTTACAATGCCATCAACAACTTTGTTATCGAAAATTGAAAGCCAACGACTGAATTCCAAAGTGCCGCCTATAAAAGTTTTATCGTAAAACTCGTCAACGTACCATTTGTTAAGTGAAAACTTGTAGAGCCACGGCATTTTTTTTGCCATTTCATCAGCGGAAATCTTCTTCCATTGATAAATTACAAAGGCGAATAAAATTCCTAATCCGGCGAGAAGAATTGACCAAATCATTGTAGGTAAATGAGCTTCGTGCATCGCGTGTTCATACATTTCCGAATGCATCACTCGTTCCGTGCCTACTTGTTCGTCGTTCTCAACTGTTTCATGGTTTTCCGTCATCTCTTTTTCACTTACGGCGGCGGAATGTTCGGGAGCTTCGGTTTTCATAAAGTTAAAGCGCATATCTTGGGGAACAACTGTATTTTTAACTTCCATTTTGTTGTAGAACCAACCGGCTTCAGGATTAAAGGGATTAGGTGTGTACCAAATCCAGATAGAAAGAACAGCCAAAGTAATAAGAGGAATTGTCATCGCTTTGGGAGTTTCATGCGCATGGTCATATTTTTCCTGATTGCGCGGCTCGCCGTGGAAAGTCATAATTACAAGACGGAACATGTAAAATGCAGTCATAAAAGCTACGACAAATCCGAAAATCGCAATTGACCAATGTCCGGTTAGCAATCCGAAAGCATAAGTGCCCGCAAGTAAACCGTCCTTGCTTAAGAATCCGGAGAAAAGTGGAATACCGGAGATAGCGAGGGTCGCGGTTAAAAACGTGTAATAAGTTATCGGCATTTTCTTCCTTAATCCTCCCATTTGGCGCATATCCTGCTCGTGGTGCATAGCGTGAATAACCGAACCGGAACCAAGGAATAAGAGGGCTTTAAAGAAAGCATGAGTAACCAAGTGGAAAAATGCAAAGGTATAAGCGCCGACTCCGACTGCCATAACCATGTAGCCGAGCTGGCTGACGGTGGAGTACGCCAAAACCTTTTTAATATCATTTTGGGTAATTGCAATACTTGCGGCAAGGAATGACGTGAAAGCTCCGACAAGCGCTATTACCATTAAAGCATCCGCCGAAAGGAGGACGAAAATTTTTGTCAGCATATAAACGCCTGCCGCCACCATTGTTGCGGCGTGGATTAATGCGCTAACCGGAGTCGGACCTTCCATTGCATCCGGAAGCCAAACATGAAGCGGAAACTGTGCCGATTTCCCGACAGCTCCCATAAAAAGAAGAATTCCGGCAGCCGTTAACCAAGCTTCGCTTCCGAAAGGTATGTTCCCGGAGCCTATTTGTGCAAATATTGTATCGAACTTAAATGTGTGGTAATTTGTAAAAAGTATTAAAATACCAAGCCACATTCCCATGTCGCCTACTCTATTAACAAGGAACGCTTTTTTTCCGGCATTGGCGGCAGAATCCTTCTCGTACCAAAATCCGATTAAAAGATATGAGGATAATCCCACTAATTCCCAGAAAATATAAAGCATCAAAAAGTTATCGGTTAAAACGATTCCCAACATCGAGAAGGTAAAAATTCCCAAATAGGAATAATAACGCGAAAAACGGTTGTCGCCTTTCATGTATTCGGTGGAATATATATGAACAAGGAAACTGATTAAATTCACCACAAACAGCATCATAACTGTAACGTTTGTAAGTTCAATTCCCAAGTCGATATTCAGATGACCGATTCCCGGAACATTACCGAAACTGAACCAAGTAGCGTCCATCATTATTTTTTGATTGGCGTAAACAAACAGTTTTTCGTATGCTACGTAAATAGTCAGTAGTAAATTGGCGGACAAAATGCCAATTTCAAAATTATATAATTTTGAGAATCTCTTTCCGAACAACAATACCGTAATAAAACCGATTAACGGCAAAAACAGTATTATTAAAGACAATGTAATTAAATTAGAACCGGGCATAATTTCCTATTCTTTAAGTTTATTAACTTCATCAACATTAATATGAGAATACGTTTTGAATAAATTAAGCACAATTGCAAGCGCAACGGCAGCTTCGGCTGCAGCCAAAATAATTACAACAAGTGAAACTATTTGTCCGCTTATGCCGTAATTACCAAAGTGCGAAAAAGCAATAAAATTTATATTTGCCGAATTGAGAATCAGTTCAATTCCCATCATAATCATTATTGCATTTTTCCTTACAACAATGGCGTAAATTCCGAGCGAAAATAAAATTGCGCTCAAAATTAGAAAATGTGTTAATCCGACATGAGCCAATTTTTATTTCTCCTTATTATCATTTCTTGCCAAAGTAGCGGCGCCTATTAAAGCAATCAATAGAAGAACGGCAAGTATTTCAAATATTAGTGAATAATGTACAAGTAACGACTTTCCAAGTTCAAACACGGTAGTATTTGGGAAAGCGGGATTTGATGCGACGGGCCAAGCGGTTTCCGTCATAATAAAAATCAAAAATGCCGCGAAAATACCGACAATAACGATTGAAGGTATTATGTAGGCATTATCTTTTCGGATGTCCACACTGTAAACTTTACTTGTGAGCATAATTCCGAAAAGTATTAGAATCAGAATACCTCCGACGTAAACCATTAATTGCGTAACGCCGATAAAATCCGCTCCGAGAAGAATGTAAATTCCCGCAACTCCGAGAAATGTAAAAAGGAGCGCATAAGCGGCTCGCACAATGTTTTTTGCTCCGACAACTATTGCCGCGGAAGCAACAACCATTAACGCCAGTAAATAAAATATTATATCGTAAAGTTCCATTTCTTAACTGTCTTTTTCTTCTGAAGAAGGTTTATTTTCATTATCTTTTTTTTCAGCTTCCTGCTTTGCTTTTTCTTCAGCCGCGGCTTTTGCTTTGGCAGCTGCTGCGGCAGCTTTTTCGGCTTTTTTCTTTTCCATGAATTCAGCGTAATTTTCTTCTTTTTCCTTAACTTCGGATAAAGTTAAGTTGGAAAAATTATAAAGAAGTTTTTCCCGCTCATATTCCGAAAACTCAAAAACTTTTGTCATATTAATACATTCCGTAGGGCAGGGAAATACACATAACTGACAATACATACATTTTGCAAAATCGATATTAAATTGAGTAACCCAAAGCGCCTTTTTTGTCCCTTTGGAAGTTAGCCCCAAATTATCGGTAGGCAAAGCCTTCACCGTTTTAATATCGATACAATCGACCGGGCAAGCTCTTTGACACTGCATACAACCGATGCAATCGTCAATGTTAACGTATAAACGATTTCTTGCTCTATCGGGAATCGGTCTGTGTTCATCGGGATACTGAATAGTTACGGAAGGAATAAAAAGATGTTTCCAAGTAACTTTCATTCCGATAAAAATCGTCCAAAGAGCATCCCATGTATTTTTTAAGTATTTTTTCATTTTTCTTTATTCAACTATAATAGTGTAATAATTCCGACAATAATTAAATTTACAACGGCATAAGGGATTAAATATTTCCAGCAGATAACCATAAGCTGATCAACGCGGACGCGGGGTAAAGTCCACCTTAACCACATTTGGACAAACACCAATGCGGTTCCTTTGAATGCAAACCAGAAGAATTGCTCAACAGGAATAAGCCAATCGATACCGAGTGAATGGCCGAGATAACCGATAGGTGAATGGAAACCGCCGAGAAATAAAGTTACTGCAATAGCCGATACGGCAAACATATTTGCATATTCGGCAAGGAAGAAAAAGGCAAACTTCATTCCCGAATATTCCGTGTGATAACCGGAAACCAATTCCGATTCCGCTTCCGGTAAGTCGAACGGAGTTCTGTTTACCTCGGCAAGGGAACTTATGTAATAAATTAAAAAAGTAATAATCATAAAGGGAATCAAAAGGAATTTGACCAAACCGGTTTCAGGACCGCCGAGAATCCACCAATTCCAAAAATGAGCCGTCTGCATATCGCTTATTTTCATCAAACTTAAAGTACCGGAAACCATAACCATTGTAAGAATTGCAATGGCAGTCGGTATTTCGTAACTTACTATTTGAGCGGCAGTACGCATTGCACCGTAAAGTGAGTATTTATTATCCGAAGCCCAGCCTGCAAGAAGTAAACCTGCAACCACTAAACCGGAAACGGCGGTGATATAATAAATTCCGATTGCCGTGGAGCTTCCTACGTAAATGCCGGCAAAAGGAATTGCAGCAAAAGCGGCGTAAGTACCGAGGAAAGTAAGAAGGGGAGCGAGATTAAAGAGTGGTTTGTCCGCGCCTTCCGGTACAATATCCTCTTTCTGCAACAGTTTCAGCATATCGGCTAAGGTTTGGATTATTCCATGCCAGCCTACTCTCATAGGACCGAGTCTGTCCTGCATGTGAGCGGAAACTTTTCGTTCAGCTAAAACCGCAAAGAGTACGAATGTTAAAACAAACACCAACGGAAGCGATGCCGCAATAACATAAGCTACTATTTGATTACCGAGTAAATTAGTTAATAAATCGTACATTATCTGTCTATTTCTCCAAGAACAATGTCTAAACTTCCTAAAATTGCAATTAAGTCGGCAACGAGATATCCCTTACTCAATTCACCGAGAATCGAAAGATTAACGAAAGAAGGAGGACGAACTTTTACTCTAAAGGGATTGTTTTTTCCATCGCTAATGATAAAAAATCCAAGTTCTCCTTTCGGATTTTCGGCTCGAACGTAAACGTTTCCTTTCGGAGCTTTGATTCTTTTCGGAACCATCTCGTGAACGTCTCCGTCGGGGATATTATCTATCGCCTGTTCAATAATTCTTAAGCTTTGCTCCATTTCAAGCATTCTGACCCAATATCTGTCCCAAGAATCACCGACACTGCCGACTTTTCCTTCGCCTACGGGAATATCAAAATCAAATCTGTCGTAAATGGAATAAGGATCATTTTTGCGTAAATCCCATTTTACACCGGAACCTCTTAAGCTGGGACCGGTAATTCCATAGTTGATTGCCGTGTCGGCAGGTAGAACTCCGATATTTGCCGTTCTTTCAATAAATATTTTGTTGAAAGAGAGTAGTTCGTTAACTTCGTTAATTGTCGGGCGGAATTCCTTAATGAATTTTTTTACCATCGGCACAAATTCATCGGGAATATCGTGAGATAAACCTCCTACCCAAATGTAATTATAAAGCAAACGAGCGCCGCAGGTAGCCTCAAAAATATCGAGGATTTTCTCACGATCACGGAATAAGAAGAGGAAAGGAGTAAAAGCTCCTATGTCCAGTCCGTAAGTTCCCAAAGCAACTGTGTGGGAAGCAATTCTCTGCAGTTCCGCCATTATAACGCGAATATATTCAACTCTTTCCGGAACTTGAATTCCCATCAGCTTTTCAACGCCAAGCACGTATGCCAAATTATTTGACATGGAAGCCAAATAATCCAATCTATCGGTATAAGGGACTATTTGGTTGTAAGAAAGAGCTTCACAATGTTTTTCAAAACATCTGTGAAGATAACCGATAATCGGTTTAACGTTTACAACCAACTCACCGTCAAGTTCAACTAATAATCTCAACACTCCGTGTGTCGAAGGGTGTTGAGGACCCATATTTAATACTAATTCTTCAGTCTTTAAAGCCACATCAATACCTTTATTAATAAGGAACTTTCATGCCGTTGTAATATTCGGGATCTTCATAATCCTTTCTCAAAGGATAACGTTCTCCCCAATCGTCCGGCATCAATATTCTTCTTAAATCATGGTGATTTAGGAAAATGATTCCATACATGTCGTATGCTTCTCTTTCGTGCCAATCCGCAGTTCTCCAAACATGTTCCACCGATTCAACTTTCGGTTCTTCGATTGGCGCGGATACTTTTACCAAAATTTTATGGTTTAATTTCATACTGTGAAGATGATAATATACCGAAAGCGTTCTCCCTTCTTCCTTAATATTGCCATCTTCATCTTTTACTTTTTTCCCGTTAAAATCATCGACACCGGATAAAACCATTAATGAGTCGAAAAGAAGATTTTCATCGTCTCTTAAAAATTTCCCGACTTCATGGATTTTGAGCGGGGCAACCGAGATTACAGGCTCAACGGGTAAAGAATCATCGAAGGAAAGAATAATATCTTCCCCGAACTTTTCTTTTAAGATGTTATATACTTCTTCTGGTGTTTTCATGCTGTCTGCTTTGCTAATTTTTCATGTCTTATTTTTTCTTGGAGTTTCAACAACCCTTCGAGTAAAGCTTCCGGACGAGGAGGGCAGCCCGGAACGTAAACATCAACCGGAATAATTCTGTCAACTCCTTTTAGAACGTGATACCCGTACTGCCAATAAGGACCGCCGCTGTTGGAGCAGCTTCCCATGGAAATTACATATTTGGGGTCGGGCATTTGTTCATATAATCTTTTGATTCTACTTGCCATTTTCAATGTAACCGTACCGGAGACGATAATTACATCGGCTTGTCTCGGTGAGGGTCTCGGAATAACTCCGAATCTGTCGAAATCGTAATGGGACGCTGAGGTAGCCATCATTTCGATTGCGCAGCAGGCTAACCCGAAAGTTAACTGCCAAAGGGATGAAAGTCTCGCCCAGTTTAATAAATCTTCCGATTTTGTAATTATTATGTTGCTGTCTGTGAATTCTTTATCTAATAATCCCATAAGTCTTTTCTAATTAATCAATAATATAAATTCTGTTATGTTAATTCTTTTCTTCAAAGCCGGCGCTATCGTTAGTTAATGTTGGTATCTGAGGTTCGGGTCTGTCCCAATCCAAATCTCCTTTACGCCACTCATAAGCCATACCAAGGACTAAGATAATCAAGAAAATAATACCGACAAGAAAACCCGGGACGCCGAAGTTTTTGTAAGCTAATGCCCAAGGGAAAAGCAATACGACTTCAACATCAAAAATGAGGAAGATTAAAGCAACCACATAAAAACGAATATTAAATTTGACCCAAGGAGAACCGATTGTCTCCTCGCCGCATTCGTAAATAATATTTTTTTCTTTGGTAGGGCGGTCAGGTCTGATAAGCTTAGCCGCGATTAATCCGATAGGAACAAATGCAGCGGCAATAATCATAAATAGTAAAATTTTTCCGAATTCTGTTAGCATGCCTAAGTCTAATTTTTAGAAAAACGAAACTTAATACATTACTAATCTTTTGTCAATAAAAGAAATTCAAGAATGAAAATATTATTGAAAGAATTATTGCTGTTTTTCAATAAAACTTTTATAATTCCGAAATTCCAAATAAGTCCAATTGTTGATTTTTAATTAAGTTATTTTTAGATAACTTTTCCTTGTAATCTATCCAATCGTTATTCTTAACATTAGGGATTTCTTTTTGCAATTCTTGAAAATTTGTTCTCTTAATTATTTCTATTAAATCAATTCTCATTAGCAAATCCTTTGTAATCATTCTTTTAGCATCTTTAAATGCAATTGATTGAATAAAATTTTGAGTTATATCTTTATTCAATAGAAATCTTGTTATTTCTGCTTCAATCAATGTGTCAAAACCAATAAAATAACAAGTA
>CAYLYR010000008.1:10604-25118 GCA_964387835.1 uncultured Melioribacter sp. | reverse complement strand
AGATTGCCACGCTCTCTACGTTCGCTCGCAATGACGGTGTTTTCGGAGATTGCTTTGCATTACGATAAGTATTTACAGCAACTGCAGTTTTCTTATCGGAAAAATTAAAAATCTTTATATTTTGCATATTCAAAAAACAAAAGATTAGATGTCATTTGGCTGATAAAAAATTATCCGAAATAATAGAACCGATTAAAAACGAACTGGAGACATTTCACAATAAATTTAGTTTATCGGTTCATTCAGATGTGAAAATAGTTGATTATGTTACAAAATATTTAATACATCAAAAGGGAAAGAGAATCAGACCGATATTAGTTTTACTTTCCGCAAAAGTTTTGGGAGAAGTGAATGAGAGTTCCTACATCGGCGCAACTTTGGTTGAGTTACTTCATACGGCGACTTTAGTTCACGATGATGTAGTTGATGAAGCATCCAAGCGCCGCGGGCTGCCTTCGATAAATAATATTTGGAAAAATAAAGTCGGTGTTCTAATCGGCGATTATTTGCTTGCAAGAGGACTAATGATTGCCGTTGAAAATGAAACCTTTGATTTTTTACGTCAGATAACATCAACCGTTAAAAGAATGTCCGAAGGAGAGCTGCTTCAGATTAGCAAAACCAAGCGCTTAAATATAGACGAGGAAACGTATTTTCGAATAATTGAAGATAAGACGGCCTCCCTGCTTGAAACTTGCACAATTATCGGGGCGAAAAGTGTAACCTCCGATGAGGAAAAAATTTCGGCTTTGCATCAATACGGACGAAAATTGGGAATCGCTTTTCAGATTAAGGATGATATTCTTGATTTTGTAGGTAAATCCAAACTTTTCGGAAAAGCAATCGGCGGAGATATTAAGGAGAAGAAACTGACTCTTCCGCTGATTTATTCCTTGCAGCAAGCGGATAAACCTAAGAAAAAGAAAATATTATCCGCAATTCGTAATGGCAAAAATCCCGATATGGTTAAGGAAGTAGTCGCTTTTGTGGAAGAAAGCGGGGGAATTGCTTATGCGCAGCAAGTATCCGATGATTACGTTCAACAGGCAATTGACGCATTAAAAGTACTTCCGGAAAACGATTCTTCAATAGCGCTCGCCGAATTGGTGCGATATGTTGTCGGTCGTGAAAAATAATTATATTTTCATATATTAATTTTTCAATCACAATAAGTTTCTAAATTGAATCTGCGAGCTTAAATGATTTTTTATTCGGTCGGAAAAAGGGTAAAGGACTTTGTAAAAGTAATTCTCAATCCCGCTGCTTTAAGGAGAATAGAATCGGGGAAAGCCGGTGAAAAATCGAATAGAAGGGTAACGCTTAAATATCCCGATGGCAAAGTTAAGGGAGAATTAAATTATGTTAACGGAAAATTAAACGGTATTTCAACAATGTATTTTCAATCCGGCAGAATAAAATCAAGGGAAACATATAAAGAGGGGAAACTTGACGGACCTTCAAAGTATTATTATGAAAACGGAAGATTGATGCGTGAGGAATTTTACAAAAACGGCAATTTAATTTTCAAGCGCATTTTCCAATTGGACGGCTCAATAACTTCGGAGACAAGATATTAATTATGCTAACAGTGCTCGAATCGATAAGACTATCTACCAAATATCTCGAGGATAAAGGTGTTTCGGAAGCAAGATTAAACGCCGAACTGCTTCTTGCCGAAGTGTTGCAGATGAAGCGTTTGGAACTTTACCTCTCCTATGAAAAACCGTTATCCGAAAAGGAGAAAACGCTATATAGAGAATACTTAAGAAGGCGTGGGGAAAGAGAACCTCTGCAATATATTGTGGGGCATGCGGAATTCTACGGTGAAAGTTTTTTAGTAAATCGAAAAGTGTTAATCCCTCGCCCCGAAACGGAGCAGCTCGTTGAAAAGATTGTCAAGGAGAATCTATCTCCCGAGTTAATTAAGATTATGGACATCGGAACCGGAAGCGGAAATATCCCGATTATATTAAAAAAGGAAATCCCTACTGCGGATATTACCGGCGTTGACATCTCGAATGAAGCATTGGAAATCGCGCGTGAAAACTGTAAAATTATTCTGAATGATGAAGTTATTAATTTTGTACAAGGTGATATTTTTGACGAGAATTTCACCGAGAGTTTTTCTGATTTTAATATTATTGTTTCTAATCCTCCTTATGTTTCGGGGGAGGAATTTAATTCACTTGAAGATGAAGTGAAATTATTCGAACCGGAAATAGCCGTAACTGACAAAGCAAACGGACTTACTTTTTATGAAAGAATTGCAGACGTCGCGACTAAGGCGCTAAAAAATAACGGGAAGCTATATTTGGAAGTCGGGCATAATGAAAGTGAAGAAGTTAAGGAAATCCTTGCAGATAAAGGGTTTGCAAGGATTGAAGTAGTTCAGGACTATGCCGGAATAGATAGAATAATTAAAGCGGAAAGAGGATGAGAGCTTTAGTTCAGAGAGTAAAAAAGGGAAGCGTTCTAATTAAAGGGACTGAGGGAAATACCTATAAAGAGATTGGGACGGGAGTTGTGATTCTTCTCGGCATCACACATTCCGACAGTGAAAGCGATGTTATTTTCGTTGCGGATAAATGTTCTAATTTAAGAATTTTTCCCGATGAAAACGATAAGATGAATATTTCGCTGCGAGATAATTTTGGCGAGGCATTAATAATTTCGCAGTTTACTCTTTACGGAGATGCAAGAAAGGGTAACCGCCCCAACTTTATGAACGCCGCGCCGCCTGCTGTTGCCGAACCGCTATACGAACAATTTGTTGAGAGAATGAAATTCAATCTTGGGGAGGATAAAGTTAAGTGCGGAGTTTTCGGCGCAATGATGGATGTTGAAATATTAAATGAAGGACCTGTTACGGTTTTGGTGGAATCAAAATAATTAAAATTTAAATTACATGAGGGTGTAATATGAAACTCAAGCTGTTTCTACGGATTGCAAAATGAAGATAAACGATTCTCCTTTGATGAAGATTGTTGTTCTATTCTCGATTGGGATTGTTTTGGGAAAGAGCGCTGAGCTGCATGTCGGGAGTATTATTGCATTGGCATCGGGACTTCTTTTTGTTTCGATTATTCTTTACAAATGGAAGCAGTATGAAATCGTAAATTATTTCACGGCGCTTGTAATAATTGTACTCGGTTTTGTTTCTATTAATTTGCACAACGAAGAGCTTCCGAATTATAACTTGCCGAAGTCGGTTTATTCTAACGCAAAAATTTATGGAAGAATTGAGAGCGTTGAAATTCCGCGCGATAGGAGCGCTTCGTTTTATTTGAATTGCGATTCATTAATACAGTATAAACACAAGTATTTATCTAAAAATTTAATCTTGGTGAAGGTTTACGGCGCTTCCCGCGAAATCGATAGATTTGTCAATAAATTTTCAGCCGGCAATTATGTTGAGATTAAAGGAAAACTTTTTGAACCTCGAGATAAACGTAATCCGGGCGAATTTGATTATCGAGCTTATCTGCGTGAAAAAGGAATAACCGCCCAAGTTTCTTGTTACAATGCTAATGATGTTAAACTTATTTCGTCGGAAATAATTCCGTACAAAAAATATTTGTTCCTTCTTCGTAAAAAAATATCGGATGAAATTTGTAATCTTTACAAAGGTGAAAGTAAGCATTTTATTAAAGCGCTTATCCTTGGTGAAAGAAAAGATTTGGATAAAGCAATAGTAAAAGATTTTATTAATTCGGGAATTGTTCACGTCCTTGCGGTTTCCGGTTTGCACGTTGGATTTATTGCGGCAATCTTTTTTATCGTGTTCGGACGGTTCAATATTTTCATGAAAGGGATTTTTACGATTATTGCAATTGTGCTCTTTATGTTTATTAGCGGATTACACCCGTCCGTTATAAGGGCAAGCGTAATGGCGGTACTGATGATTCTTGCAATGCTTAGCGGCAGAAAATATTCACCTTTCAATATATTGGCTTTGGCGGCTCTTCTTCTGCTTGTCTCCAACCCTGCCGAATTATTTGATCCCGGTTTTCAGCTTTCATTTGCGGCGGTTTTTTCAATTCTGTTTTTCTATCCGCCGATGGAACGTTATGCAGCGTCGTTAAATATTTCGAGTGAAATGTCTCTAAGAATTTTGAAATTATTACTTTTAACATTTGCCGCACAACTCGGGACTTTGCCGATTACATTAATCTATTTTAAGAAATTATCTCTTATTTCCTTTTTTGTAAATTTGATTGCTGTTCCGTTAATAGGTTTAATAGTTGCATTTGCGGTAGCATCATTAATTTTTTCTACGTTTTCGTTCTATCTCGGTTTACTTCTTGCAACTACAAACAGATTGCTGATTGACATAATGTTTTATTTGGCAAAGCTTTCGGCGAATACAGGTTATTCTTATCTAAAAGTTGAAAACTTCAATATTAGGGAAGCTCTTTTCTATTATTTTTTGTTGATGTTGATTTCTTTTTCCGTCTCGAAATTTCATCATCTCAAAGCTAAAGCGCTTGTTTTCTTCCTTTCGATTCTAATCTTCTTTACTTATTCCGAAGCCCTATCTCCTCCATTTCTAAAGAAAAATAAACTTTATGTTATTTCCATTGACATTGGGCAAGGGGATTCCTTTTTCGTTGAATTCCCCGACGGAACCACTGCGCTTATTGATGCAGGCAATGCCTCAAAATATTTCGATAACGGCACATTTGTAATTGAACCGCTGCTGAATCATCTCGGAATTGATAAAATAGATTATCTATTAATTTCTCATATTGACGCCGACCACTACCGAGGTTCGCTGTCGTTAATTAAAGACGGTTTGGTAAAACAAATATATAAACCGATAAGGGATATTCATTTGGCAAAGGATGTGCGATTTGAGAATTTCGCAAGGAAGTATAACGTCCCGATTAATTATTATCATAGAAAAGAAATTCATGTTGGGAATGCAAGGATGTTTTTCTTGAATGATACTTCAATAATAAAATATAAAAGATTTACTCAAAATAATAAAAGCGGTTTGATTAAAATCTGTTACGGGGAAGAGTCTTTTTTGTTTACCGGTGATTTGGAAAAACAGGGCGAAAAGCTTTGGTGTAGTCTTTACGGTAATTTCCTTCACGCGGATGTTTTGAAAGTGGGGCATCACGGCAGTAAAACTTCTACCGGAGAAGAATTCTTGAAATTAGTAAATCCAAAATTCGGATTGATTAGCGTTGGGGAAAATAATAAATTCGGGCATCCGAATTTGGAGACTTTGAGAATACTTGATAAATTTGGCGTTGAGATTAAACGCACTGATAGGTCAGGAGCAATAGTTGTTTGCACGGACGGAAAAAATCTGAATTTTATTGATTGGAAAAATTAATTTGAATATCACACAAAACGCTTCACTGAAAAAGTTTAATACCTTCGGTATTGACGCTAAAGCAAAATATTTTATCACGGCTGCCGATTCCGAAGAAATTATTGATGCAATAAATTTTGTCTCTAAAAAAAATATTGATTTACTTCCTCTCGGTAAGGGAAGCAACATACTTTTTACAAAGGATTTTGACGGCGCTGTTTTGAATATCCTTTCCAACGATATTACGATTACAGAAGAAAACGATTCCGAAGTAAAAATAAAAGTTGGCGCCGGAGTTGAGTGGGACGATTTAGTGAGTTTTTCCGTAAAGCGAAAATTTTGGGGACTTGAAAACCTTTCGTTTATTCCGGGAACAGCCGGTGCGGCTCCCGTTCAAAACATCGGGGCTTACGGCGCCGAGCTTAAAGATACATTGGTAAAAGTTACGGGGATAGATGTTTCAAAACGTGAGGTCGTTTCATTTACAAAAGAAGAATGTGAATTCGGATATAGAGAAAGTATTTTTAAGAATAAGTTAAAAAACAAATTTATCATTTCCGAAATTGAAATTAAACTAAGCAAAAAATATTCCCCGAACGTAAATTACAGACCTTTAAGAAAAATCTTCGATGGAAAGGAAAATCTTGAACCGGCAGAGATTAGAACTGAAATAATAAGAATTAGAAAAGAGAAACTTACTGACCCGAATGAAATAGGGAATGCGGGAAGTTTTTTCACTAACCCTATTGTCGATGCAAGCGTTCTGCAGAGAATACGCGCAAAGTATCCTTCGATTCCTTTTTACAATTTACCTGACGGTAAGTTTAAGATTGCAGCCGGCTGGTTAATTGAAACAGCCGGACTTAAAGGTTACAGAGAAGGAAACGTGGGAGTAAGCGGCAGACAGGCTTTAGTGATACTCAACTACGGAAATGCAAGCGGGAAAGAGGTTTATGAGTTCTCACAAAAAATAAAAAATTTAATTTTGAAAAAATTTAACATATCTTTGCAAACTGAAGTTAATATTTTATGAGAAAAGGGAGATTTTATGTCTGAGGAAACTACTACGGTTCAAAAGAAAAAAACTCTTGGGGAAGTTATTAACGATGCCTTCAAGGAACTTAACGAAACATTTCGAGCTTTTATTAAAGCACCGACGGCGCTATGGGGAATTAATCTTCCATACATTATCGAGGGGTTGGTTTATTTTGGAATCCTCACAATTCTCGGAAAATTTTCATCTGAAAATGTCGGACTAACAGATGCGCAAGCCGGCTTGGTTTACAGTTTTGTAACCGGCGGTATTACGTTTGCCATGTTATTGTTCGGCGGAACAGCGGATAAGTTAGGCGTCCGAACCGCTTTGGTTTTGGCTTTTGTGGCAATGTTGATAGGCAGATTCTTCATTGCTCTTTCCGGTACGCTTAATATGGGGCACGGATTGTGGTCGCCGATGTTTTTTACAATGATCGGCGGATTGTTAATCATGGTGCTTGCATACGGATTATTTCAACCGGCGGCGTACTCGGGAGTAAAGCGGTACACAAATAAAAAGACTGCGGCAATGGGATATGCGGTTATTTACGGCTTCATGAATCTCGGAGCTTTTTTGTCGGGATTTATTTCTTCCTTTACACGTCATAGTTTTAGTTCGGTTTTTCCTCCAAACGGATTAACGGCTGTCTTCTGGGTTTATGTGATTTTAACCGCTCTTTCACTAATCTTAACGATTGTGTTAATTACTCGTAAAACCGATAAAGCGGCGATTGACAGAGTAAAGAATGAAAATAACGATATAGATGATGAAGCGGGTGTTGAGAGAACAGAAGAGAAGGAAGAAGAAGTTAAACCGGACGCTAAAGTCAACAACATCCCGATAATAATCTATTCGGTATTGGCTATACTTTTCTTTTTCCTTTCCGGTTACGGTATTGAAAATTCTATAAATCATATTTTTGAAACGAACATTTTGGGCTTATCTATTCATATTGACATTGCGTTTATTTTGTTTATTGTAATGCTTGTTGCGGCAACTTACGATTATTTGAAACGGCGTCCTTGGCATCCTTTCAGGGATAAGCGCTTTACATTTTTCATCTTTATCTTAGTCCCTGTTCAAACACTATTTGCTCATAACTGGTTAACGCTTCCGTATTATCTCGATAGAGCTTTTCAGGGAACGCTTGTTAGTCAATATTTCGAAGTTTTCTCGAATCTGAACCCGGTGCTGATTTTTATTCTTACTCCGATTATTGCCGGATTAACCGCAAGCGCAAACGTATATAAGATGATGATCTACGGTACTGTAGTTATGGCAATACCAACATTTTTGTTAGCAGTCGGACCTAATATTTATCTATTTCTCTTTTATGTTTTAATGATGACAATAGGAGAGGCAATGTGGTCTCCCCGCTTTTTACAGTGGATTGCTGAAATTGCACCGAAGGGGAAAGTCGGGCTTTATATGGGAGTGGGGCAGTTTCCTTGGTTCCTCGATAAAGTCTTTACGGGATTTTATTCGGGATACTTTCTCGAAAAATATTGCCCGAAGAATACACCGGTTGCGGATTTGCATACCGGAACAATGTGGTTCATTTACGGGCTGATTGCCATCATCACTCCGATTAGTCTTATTCTTGCGAAAAATTGGATGTTAAAAGGATTTAAGGAAAAAGCGGCTTAAAATTTAGAATGCAGCTCGAAGTTTGCGGGCTGCATTCTTTTTTATATCAATAAATGTTCTTAATTTTTAGAAAATGTTTGAAATTTCAAAAATAAATGTAGATATTAAGTGAGTAAAGATTAAAAAATAATTCAATAATTCACATTCTTAATAAACACCTAAAATTTACTGATATAATAAAACTTAATTCAAATCGATATTTCCAGATGGATAAACAGGGTAGCGCCCAAAAGATTTCTTTTGAAATCATCTATTGTTAATTTTTTTGTTTTATACATTGATAGAGAATTGACTATCTATATTTTCAGTTAATTTTTGTGCTTATTATAATTAAAAGATTGTATAAATAATAATAGGAACTAATTATGCCAATGGACATTTCTGAATTACAAAAAAAGAAATTGGTTGATTTATACCAAATTGCAAAGGAGCTTAAATTAGATCACTACCGTGATTTAAGGAAGCAAGATCTAATAGTAAAAATTTTAGAAGAACAGACTAAGAAAGACGGATTAACGTTTTCTAAAGGTGTTTTGGAAGTAATGCCCGATGGTTACGGATTTTTGAGATCGGAAAATTACAATTATCTTCCTTCCCCCGATGATATTTATGTTTCACCTTCGCAGATAAAAAGATTTTATCTTAAGACAGGCGATTTTGTGAGTGGACAAGTTCGCCCTCCGAAAGACAGTGAAAGATTTTTTGCCCTCTTAAGAGTTGAGGCTGTTAACGGAGTTAGTCCCGATAAAATTAGGCAAAGAATATTTTTCGATAACTTAACGCCGCTCTATCCCGATAAAAGATTACATTTGGAAACCTCGCCGGGTGAATACTCGATGAGGATTGTAGATTTACTTTCTCCGATTGGGAAGGGACAGAGAGGTTTGATTGTGTCGCCTCCTAAAAGCGGTAAGACCATTCTGCTGCAGAAAATAGCAAATTCAATTACTAGAAATCATCCGGAAGTTAAGTTAATGATGCTTCTTATTGATGAACGCCCGGAAGAAGTAACCGACATGAAACGCTCGGTAAACGCGGAAGTAGTTGCTTCTACATTCGACGAACAACCCGAGCGCCACGTTCAAGTTGCAAATATGGTTATAGAAAAGGCGAAGAGAATGGTTGAAGTCGGTAACGATGTTGTTATTCTCCTTGATAGTATCACTCGTTTGGCGCGCGCTCACAACACCGTTATTCCTCATAGCGGAAGAATTCTTTCCGGCGGCGTTGATTCCAATGCTCTTCATAAACCGAAAAGATTTTTCGGAGCCGCGCGTAATATTGACGAAGGGGGAAGTCTTACGATAATTGCAACAGCTCTTGTTGAAACCGGAAGCCGAATGGATGAAGTTATTTTTGAGGAGTTCAAAGGTACCGGTAATATGGAACTTGTTCTTAATCGCTCGCTTGCCGATAGACGAATTTTTCCTGCAATTGATTTGAACAAAACAGGCACAAGAAAAGAAGAACTTCTTCTCAGTGAAGAAGAGTTGAATAAAATTTGGGTGCTTCGTAATTTCTTAAGTGATTACGATCCTGTAGAAGCAATGGACTTTCTTTTAACGAGAATGAAGGGAACGAAAAATAATAAAGAATTCCTTATGAGTATGAACAGCTGATTAGTTGAAACCGAACATTAAACTTTGGTCGATTCTATTTTTTGTTATTTTCGGGTCTGTAAATTACTCGGTTGCTCAAGTAATTGATGAACTACAGACGCTTGTAGTTCGGAGTGATTCGACAAATCAATGTTTTGCGCTCTACCAACTTGATTACGGTAAGCTTCATTTTGTGAAATCAGGAGCAAAATATTTTGCCGAAGCAACGGTTTCACTTGAAGTTTACGACTCTCTTCGGAACTTGTATCGCAACGAAATAAAACGAAGCGTCTTTCTCGACGATTACCAAACGACAAAAGATAATTCAAAGTTTATTTCTTTTCTCTTTAAGTTTCATTTATCGGCAGGGAATTACACGCTCAAATCGGCATTGTTATTTAACGATGAATCGGAATTTGTTAGAATAAAAGAAAAACGTCTTTCGATTGAGAAAAATTCAGCGCTTAACGGAGCTTTTCTTTTTATCTCGAGAAATAAGAGAAAAAAAAGGATGGATATTATTTCCTTCGGGGAAGTTTTAACTTTTCGCGATAACAATTTCACCCCGCTTTATATTGCCGATGAAGAAATGTCTTCTCCAAAGATAATTTCCAAACAGTTCGGTAAAAGCATTTCTCATTCCTTCGGTACAAATATTCACACCGGCGGTATAAGCCTCGAAGCTCGGAGCGATTCTCTTTTTCTACATTTTATCGGAATGAAGAAGAGTAAGAGTAATTACATCTATTCATTCAAAGATGTTTTGAGTAAATTACTACCAGGCTCCGCCGAATTAATTCTCCAATCAAATGGAAAAACACAATGTAATCGAGTTACGATTTTATGGGTGGACAAGCCGCAAATATTAAATAATTGGGAAAAAACATTAGACGTGTTAAGCTTCATATTCTCGGAGGAAGAGATGTCCGTATTATATTCATCTCCTAAAAAAATGCGGATTAAGTCTTTGTTTGAATTGTGGCAAAAATATGATGACAATCCCGCAACGGCATATAATCCTCTTATGGTTGAATTTTTTCAGCGTGTGGATTATGCGGAATCGCATTTTACAATCTCCAAAAGAATTGACGGCTATAAAACGGATATGGGGAAGATATATATTCGTTACGGTAAACCGATTTCCGTTAAGCGAAAATTTAACACATTAAACCTTCCGGTTGAGATCTGGAATTACGGCGGAAGAAGTTATATTTTTGTTGATAAAAATCAAAACGGCAAATATGAATTGGTGGAAGTTAGATGAAAACGTTAGCAATTACCTGCGGGGATATAAACGGAATTGGTCCGGAAATAATTATCAAATCTTTGAATAAGATTGCGCATAAAACCGATTCGGAAATTATCGTGATTATTCCTAAAAATATTTTTGATTTTACAGTAAAGTTAATCAAGCCTCTGTTCGAGTTTAGTTCGTTTATAGAATCGGGGAAAAAATCACCCGGTATAAAAATGCTGTTCATAGAAGATTTTCCTCTTCGTCTTGGGATGCCCACGCAAGAGAGCGGCGCTGCTGCTTTTCAAGCGTTGGATAAATCGATTCGATTGGTGGAATCCGGCAGAGCCGACGGAATTGTAACTGCGCCGTTATCCAAAGAAGCTTTTGCTTTATCCGGAGTTCATTACAACGGGCACACAAGACTTTTAGCAGATAGAAGCGGAACAACAGATTACATGATGACTTTTCTTTCTGAGAAGTTCAAAACCGGATTGGCTACTGTTCATGTACCCATAAATAAGGTAGATGAACTGATTACAAAGGAATTGCTCATCTCGAAATTGAATGTTGCATTACAAACTCTTCAGAAAGACTTCTCCGTTACCTTTCCCAAGATTGCTGTTTTGGGGTTAAATCCTCATGCGGGTGAAAATGGAAATATTGGAAAAAAGGAAGTCGAAGTAATTACGCCGGCGATTGAATATATTAATAAAACTTCCGGCAGAAAAGTTTACGGACCTTTTGTTCCCGATGCGTTTTTTGCAACCCGCAGTTATAACAATTTTGATTTTGTCCTTGCAATGTATCACGACCAGGCTTTAATTCCTTTTAAGATGATTAATTTTAATTCAGGAGTAAATTTTACCGCAGGCTTACCTTACGTACGCACTTCTCCGGATCACGGAACCGCTTTTGACATTGCGGGTAAGGGAATAGCCGATGAGGCGAGTTTTTCCGAGTCGGTTTATTGGGCGGAAAAAATATTGCGAAAAAGAGATGAAAGAGAGTAACAGTTACGAAATATTAAGTAATCTCTACTCCCAACTGATGGAAGATGTTGATTACAAAAGTTGGGCTGAATATTTGCTTACTATCTATGAAGATTATTTTGATAATATCGGCACAAGTTTGGAATTGGGAGGCGGAAACTGTTTGCTGGCAAAGGAACTTAAAAAATCGGGACTGGAAATAATAACCTCCGATTTATCCTTACCTATGTTGAGGCAGAATGAATGTAAAGGCTTAAAAAAAATATGTTGTGATATGACTCGACTTCCTTTCAATTCCAAATTTAATTTTATTTTTTCCGCTTTCGATAGTATTAATTATCTTCTTACGGAAAAAGAATTGAGCAAACTATTCAATGAAGTAGAGAGAATATTATCAAAAGATGGAATTTTTACTTTTGATGTAAGTTTGGAAAACAACAGTTTATACAATTTAGAGCATCTGAATAGAAAAGGGAATATTAGCGGTTTTGAGTATGTTCAAACGAGCAAATATTCCGAGTCGGAAAGAATTCACACAAACGAATTTGAAATTTCCGTTGGGGATGAAATTTTCAAGGAAGTTCATAAGCAAAAAATTTATTCCTTTGAAACTTATTTTGATGTGATAGAAAAAAGTCCGCTCTTTGTTTCGGAATGTTTTAATGCATTTACTTTTGAGGACGCTTCTGCAGATTCTTTAAGAGCACAATTTATTTTGAAAAAGAGGTAACGGAAATGTTAAAATTCACAAATGTTTCATTTGATTATAATAATGATGTTATTCTGAAAAACTTAACTTTTGAAATAAAGGAAGGGGAATTTGTTTACCTAACCGGAAAAAGCGGAGCGGGGAAGTCAACTATATTAAGATTAATCAATTTATCCGAAAAGCCCGGGGAAGGGGAAATTGTTTTTAACGGTTACGATTATGGTAGGATAAAGGAAAAAGAGATTCCTAAATTACGTAGAAAACTCGGCATAGTTTTTCAAGATTTTAAGTTTCTTCCCGAGTTAACAATTTATCAAAATTTGTCTTACATATTGGAAATCTTAGGCAGTTCATCCAGAACAATCAGAAAAAAAATAAAGGAAGTATTAACCGATGTCGGGATTTACGGTAAGAAAGATATGTTTCCTGAGCAGCTATCCGGCGGAGAACTGCAGAGAGCTGCCATAGCAAGAGCGTTGTTGAATAATCCTTTGCTTATCTTGGCTGACGAGCCGACTGGGAATTTGGATCCGGAGACTTCCGAGGAGATTTTACAACTATTTTTTAAAATAAATAAGCGTGGTACAGCCGTACTGTTTACCACGCACGATTACTCTTTAATAAAAAACGGCTTTAGAATTTTAGAGCTTAAAAATAAAACCATATCCGAGAATTCGTAACTTCGGCTCCGGTTTGATTTTAATACCAAACTTTGTTGCCGGTTTAGCTTGTAAAATTAATTGCTATTAACATTCTGTTAATTTATTCTCTATTTCACGAGTAACTTTTTCAACCGGTTGATCTCCGTTAACGGAAAGAACTTTTAGGTCGCCGCTATTCAAATAATAATTAATGATCGGCTCAGTAGCATCTTGGTAAACTTTTAATCTGTTTTGAACTACTTCAAGAGTATCGTCCTTTCTTTTTATGAGCGAGCCTTTGGCTCCGCAAACGGGACAAGTATCTTTTTCAACGATTTGTTCTTCGGTAATAATCGATTGACATTTAACACAGAGAAGGCGACTTGTCAGGCGTTTGATTATAACATCGAAATCGACTTTAATTTCCAAAAGACAAGTATGTTGAAGATTCAAATCTTTTCTTATTTGTTCAAAGATTTCAACCTGCGGGATAGTTCTGGGATAACCGTCGAGAATAAATCCGTTTTTACACCTCTCGCTATGAAGCATATCTTTAACAAGCTGTGCCATTAGGCCATCACTGACCAACTCACCCTTTTCCATAATTTCTTTAACTTGTTTACCGAGAGGACTTCCTTCTTCAACGGCGGCACGTAAAATATCTCCGGTTGAGATATGAGGAATGTTTAAATCCTGCGATAATACTTTGGCTTGGGTACCCTTCCCAACGCCCGGCGCTCCGAAAATGATTATTTCCATACTATTCTCATTTTATTTTTAGTTAGAAAATTTCATATTAGATAATCGTTTCTTAGAAAAAAACTCTTGTAATAACTTTTTGCTCTCTTCTTCGTAAATACCGGAAAACAAATTCACTTTATGATTGTATTTATCATCTTCAATTACATTATAAACAGAACCGCAAGCGCCGAATTTCGGTTCAAAGGTTCCGACAAATAAATTTTTAATCCTTGATAATTTTATCGCTCCGGCGCACATTAGGCACGGTTCTACAGTAACGTACAAATCGCAGTCATCGAGGAATTTATCTTTTTCATGATTCATTGCGGAAGTAAGCGCTAATATTTCGGCATGGGCTGTTGCATCCTTCAGTCTTTCAACTTGATTATAACCACGCCCGATAATTATATTGTTTTTAACTACTATTGCGCCTATCGGAATTTCATCGTCATAGAGGGCTTGCTCAGCAAGGAGCAAGGCTTGAAACATAAACTTATAATTTTCTTCTGAGAAAATCATTCCTACTCTCTTTTTGTACGCCCGGAAGGATTCGAACCCTCAACCTTCTGATCCGTAGTCAGACGCTCTATCCAGTT
>CAYLYR010000008.1:0-10594 GCA_964387835.1 uncultured Melioribacter sp. | reverse complement strand
TGAGCTACGGGCGCTTAAATTTGAAGTTCAAAAATAGCATTTTTTTTATTATTCGCCAAATGATAAGTTTCTTATGAATTAATATTTTTTAATGAATTTATTTTATAATTAATATATATTGCAAACCAATAAATGGTGAGTTATGCAGAGCAGAGAGAAAACTTTTTATTGGTTAAAACCGCTACTTATTCTGATTGCGTTAAGTTTTGCAATTTTTGCCGTAAACCGTTCAATCGATTCGGTTTTTCATTCCGAAATAGCTTATTTCCTTAAAAATTCCGTTTTTAGCGGGGACTTAAATATTATTCTGAGTTCTTTTGGTAATATGGGTGAAGTAATGACTTCAGTCCTTGGGATTGAAATAACTGCCGTTGCTATTATAGTTCAATTAGCTGCTAATAAATATTCCTCGAAAATAATGGAAATGGTAATTACAGATAGAGTTAATTTTGTAGTTGTTGCTCTTTTTGTTGTTTCCGGCGCAAACACAATTTTATTAGCCAACACCATGACACCGAATCACATCCCTTATTTTAGTATTTTGGTTACTTTGTTCTTATTAGTAATCAGTTTAATAATTGTTATCCCTCACTTTACTTACGTTTTTAATTTCTTACGTCCGGAACATTTTCTAAAAGAAGTTGAAGTCGATTCTAAAAAACTAATTCGTGAGTCCCGCTCCAATTCGGACAAATTTTTAACATATTTAAATAGAGAAAAATTAGCATATAACATCGATTTTATCGGCGATGTTGCTCTCAATTCCGTTTATCAAAGCGATAGAGCTGTTTCCTTATATTGCTTGAATTCTCTAAAAAACATTTTAACATTTTACATCCCTTCTAAAGAACGATTTCCCGATGAATGGTTTAAGCTTAGCGGGAAAGAACACCTTGATCCCGACTTTGCCAACTATAGTAAATATGTAATGCAGCGGATAGAAGACCAGCGAGTGATGTTGGAAAGAAAAATTTTTAGATTATATGAAATGATTTTTATCAATTCCAAAAATAATCAGCGTGATATTGCTTCCGGAGTTTTAATTAACAGCAGATTAATTTTTGAGAGCGCTGTAAATTCCGCTGATGATGGAGTTATTTGGACAATTATGCAATATTTTAACTCTTTTCTCAGAGTTGCAATCACGTCGCATGATCCTCGTTCGGCTTTTAATACTTTGGAGCATTATCGTATAATGGCTGAAAAAATAATAGACTATGATTTTAACTTGCTTCTAAAATTTTATTTCTTTTTTAAATATTACGGTCAGGAGGCAAATAAATATCACGTTTATTTTATCCTTGAAACCGCCGCGCATGATTTGTTTCAAATCACGAAACTTGCTTTTGAACATAAAATTAAAGGTTTTCATAAACTGCTGGAACTCTTTTTAACTTTAGATGAACCGATTGAGGAGAATTCCGAGAATAACCTTTCACAAAAGGAAATATCATTAATCGGGGTTAGAATTGCTCAGGTAAAACTTGCCGCTTTCTTTATTCGCCAAAATAGTATTGAATATGCTCGTGAAGTTTTTAATGATATGTTGGTTGAACCTAAGGAGAGAATCAAAAAAATTAAAGAAATTATTTTTGATACCGATAATGAAGAGTTCTGGGAAATTACCCCTCGGGGTATTAACTTTTATTATCTCGATAAAGAAGATAAAGATGCTTTAATAACTTTTTTTTCGTGGTTTGACTTAGAACAATGATTTTTAGATATTTTTTTTTTAACTTAATAATTATTAATTCAATAAAAGAGGAGATGTATCGTGGCTAAAAGAAAAGCAAACGACCCTAAAACTGCATTTGGCCGTTATATGGTTTACACATTTATTCCTTCCTACGCTAACAACGTAGCCGGAGTTGTTTACATGGGAGCCGCCTTTTTGATCATTATTGTTGGTTTAAGAGGTCTTGGAAAAGTTGCCGGAACAATTTCGGTTATACCTCGTTTTATGTTGACAGAGAAGGGTTCTTTGGACCCGAATTGGGTTGTTGCCGCAATTTTATTGGAGTTTACACTTTTGATGTTACTTGCTATTGTAACATTTTTTACACCTGAGGACGCCCATGGTCACGGAGCGCCGGCTGAAGAGGAAACGAAAGCTGCACCTCGTCCCGATTTTCAAAGAGATATCAGAGAACTTAAGGATTTAACTGATGAAGAAATCAAGATGGTTAATGAATATCTTGATAAATTCGAATCCATTTCAAAACGGATTAACGATATTCAAATGACGAATGTCAAAGCTTTATCCGAACTGAAAGAAGTTGTAAAAAGTTAAATCGTATTTTTTTAATTAGAAGAGGAAAATTACCATGAAAAAAAACATGGTCTATTTTGTCTTATACATTGTTCTGATATCCGAACTATTGATGGTAATTGTTGAAAGAGATGATTTGCTCGATCAGGAAGAAGCCATTAGGGA
Organism: uncultured Melioribacter sp.; assembly: GCA_964387835.1. Classification (GTDB taxonomy): domain Bacteria; phylum Bacteroidota; class Ignavibacteria; order Ignavibacteriales; family Melioribacteraceae; genus WGAL01. The sequence continues at coordinate 8,160 of CAYLYR010000008.1, read as the reverse complement.
TAAAATGCTTGCGACTATAGCGGAATCTTATAAGAAACCGGTTTTATTAAACATTCCTGAAGTGAAATCCGACTATAGTATAAAAAATAAGAACCAAGAACCTAAAAAAATAGTGATGACCCCAATTGGTTTGGTTTCCGATAAAGAGAAAGCAAATGTTCACTATTTAATAGTGTTGGACCCTAAATCGAAATCTGTTCCCAAAGGCTGGAATAAAGACGGAATAACGGATGAGACAAAAAACGACAAATATTTTATTACGAAAAACCCTGACGGTTCTGCCGTTTTCAATGCTTTACTAACCAAACCCGGCAAATATTCTTTTATAGCACAATTTCACGTTAAACGAGCTTTGCCGGATTATCTTCCCGACTTCCTTATTAGTGAGCTGAAAAAAATGGTAGGTGAAAATTTGGAAGCTGTAAGCCCGAAAGTAAAGTTTACGATTAATGCAAAACGTTTGGGTGGAGTTAAAAAGAAAGAAGTAGAATTCTCTTTCTAAAAGTTAATATTAACAATTGAAATGAGTTTAATATGAAAAAATTAGTTTATTTGTTCCTGTTTTTAGTTGTTTCTTTTAGCGGAGCTTTTGCTAAAGTAGCAATAAAGGATACGGTTAACGTTACGGCATTACAGAAATTTAAGATTCCGCAAAATAAAAATGTAGTTATTTCCAATGTTTTGAGGATTAAGGTTGATGCCGAATTATTAGATGCCGGAATGAATCCCATTAGAAAATGCGATGAATTATGGCAAGACCCGACAAAGGCGCAGATTGCCAAGAAAACGAGAGGCGGCAGAGGTACCGATGTACAGTTCTCCGTTTTTGAAACAATAAAGAAAGAAGGAACATATTATATTAAACTCGATATTAAAGTTAAGGGTGAGCGGGGCTCAGGGAAAAAGACGGTTTATTATTTGGTAAATGTAAAACTTCCTGAAGTTGCCGCTCCCATTGACCTTAATGAAAAAGGTTATTTCTATTCGCAGAAAAAAACGTTTAGTTTCGCAACAATTCAGTTTCAAGATCCTTCGCTTTACAGTTATAAAATATTTGACGGCGGCGGGAATGTAATCGGGCAGAATACAGGTTCGGTTATTAAGCTCGATAGTGTTCTATCGGACTTGAAATATGTAGGTTCCAAAATTAAAATCGTAGGATATTACAACGGCAATGAATTCGAGTATCGGGAGTCCGGTAATCCTGAAGTTCATAAGTCGGAATGGGAAATTAACATACTTAAACCGATTATTAATGACTTTACCGTTTGGCGCAAGACCAAGGATAAGAATGATAAAGAGCCTGCTTTTATTAGCGCTTACAATGTTAGAGCAATGCGAATTTTGTATTCTTACTTCGGTAAAACGGAGGACGGTTTTGTTGTTGTACAGCCTCAGGTAAGGGGATTTAGACTTACATCCGAACCTAAAGGATTAATTATCAATGCGCGGCAGACTCGCGCAGGGAGTTGGTTGTATGTGCAATTTGAATTAAGCAAGGACTATTTGGACGGTATCGAAGAATATGGAGAAATTGAAACCACTCTGCATGTTCAATTCCGAACACAATTCGGTGAGACAATTGATAAAACTTATGATGCAACGATTTATAAATAATATTTGAGCCATTATGAAAAAATTTATTTTACAAATAATAATTATTCTTCTTGCAACTACAACCTTTGCTCAGGAAACAACCGACCTGATTAAGATGATTGAAGTTAAGTTGGATAAGGATAAAAAATACTTGAACGTTTTTTCTCTTCCTCTGGAATTGGATAAGAAGAAAGACGCGGATATTTTGGTTTTGCCGAGGACGAACAGAAAAAAACCGTTCAGATTTAAATTCGGGGATGAATATCAATATCGTATTGTTATTCTAAAAGACGGATTGGATTTGGATTCGCTGCAATTACTTTATATCGAAGAGATAAAACTGAACTCATTAAGTTCCGGAGGTTTGTTTGAATCCATAACGCCTCCCAAGGATGATACGACAAAGGTGATGAGATTTTCCGATATGTATAATCTTAAAGTTAAATATCCTAAGAAATATAAAAGATTGTATTATAAAGTTGAAACTTACATAATGGTAAATGAGGATACGCCCCTTGAATCGTTGTTGAAAATAACGCCTGATAAAAAGATTAAAAAAAGTTTCGGATTCGTTTCGAGAGATATGACCGATTATTTACGTTTTCAGCATTTTAACGAACCTGCGCATTGGTATCCCAAGCTTGAGAAAAAGAGGTCGTCTTTCGGTAGAAAAAAAGGTAAAACCGAGACTTCTTTTCACGTTGACGCAAGTTTAAACTCATTAAGTTTCTCCCACTCTTTTATGCAGTTTGGTATTGGCGGAGCAAGCTTGGAATTGGATACAAAAGAAGATGTTCTGAATTTGTTACCGATGCAGGATATGCTTTTGGATGCCGGTTTCAGAACTCTCTTTATGTTGGGAAATAAGAACACACCAAGAAAAAACACTTATATCGATGCTAAATTTCAAGTTCGCTGGTTTATGTCTAAAGATACTCCAATTGATGGATTTTGGCAATTTAACAATAATCCGTTAATTTTTGCAGACGCACCGAGATTGAATTTTACTACCGGGGTTTTGTCAGACATCACAATTACACGTCCTTTTACTCTTCCGGACATGAGGCTCTATTTCTCTGTATCAGGAAGTGATTTAAGCTCTCCAAATGCTTATTTGTCCGGAAACAGAAAAATTAATAATGGCGGTACTTATGCGTATTTTTCTCTTAATCAGATTGCATACTCGATGTCATTTTACTGGAATGCCGATGAAAAGATGGAAAATATGTTTCGTTTTGATGCCGGTTTCGGATATTACGATATTTGGCGCGCGGAATTTAACGGAAGAAAGTATAAATCCAAAGAATTAATTCAAAACAAAATCATGCCGAGCGTTACTTTGTGGTACACTTTTGCTCCGAACAATTTACCCTTATTGTCAACGGGATTTAAGTTATTCGATGCACAATTAACGATAAGCAGTTGGATTAGGTTATTTAATATAGGTAATCACAATGTTAGATTTGACGTTGAATATATTACGTCTCCTTTAGGACGTAAACAGAGAGACTGGGAAACAACAGGTGGATTAGCCCTTAATTTGAGGTACAGATATGGACTATAGAAAAATAAATTTATCCGTAATTTTTATCGCTCTTTCTCTTTTTCTTTTTTCAAGTTCTCTTACGGCGCAATCTAAAATAGATACCAAAAGAGAAAATGATTTAAAGAAGATATTCAATAATCTGGAATACAATACGATTGCTTACAATGACTTAAAAGTAAAATGGGTAATTAAAGACCCGAGTTTTGTGCGTGATGTTTTCGGACGGTTTATTGTTAATAATGCATTAAGAATAAACGGTGAAAAAGTAAGCAGTTCAAAATTAAAAAAATTAGCCGAACAAATCTTCGAAGGGAAAGTTGTTCTCGATTTAAGAAAAAGATATTATGACGATCAAATTGAATTTTTCGCTTTTGTCCCTGAGGATGAACTTGATAAAAAGAATCCACATTTTTTGTTCGACCCGGTTTACGACGGATTTTATCTTAAAGAGATTGTAGGGAGTAATCTTTATAAAGAGTTACAAAAGCGTCAATATTATTTTAGTGATATTACTAAGCGGGAATATGATGTAAAACCCGGATATTTTTTTGATATTAACATGGACGCTTTAAATCCGTATCTAATGTTCTGGTCAACTACTTCCGATTATCGTAATAAGTATTTAGCCACTTTTTTCGGTAAGTGGGGCATAAGTGAAGTCTATTTGCCTGCATGGTATTCCTCGGATTATTTTTTCGGTGCACAGATTACTTATTATAAATATTTAACCGACGATCCCGAGGATTACACCTACAAGGTTGCTTTCGGAAGCAGCGCTCCGGCATCGCAAGTGTTTAGATCTTCTCAGCCTGCGAGTCCTTTGATGCGTTCGGCAAGTAATATTTACTTTAAGATAAACGGTGATGCTCTGAGATATATTTTTCCAAAGGTTACCGGATATTATCTCGATTTTTCCGGCGCTTTTGCATATTCCGATTTTACAGATAAAGATTACGGCAATATGGGGATGAAGAGTTTTTACTCCGTTCGGGACTTTTTGAACTTAGGAATCACTAAGAGAAAATTATTTAACTTATACGATTTGGGGCAATTTATGTTCGGGATAGGTGTTTCCTCCCATTCGTTAAAACATTTACAGTATATCCCCGGTCGTAAAAACTTAGTGGACTTAGACGGGCATGATTTTTTTAACAGTTTTGTACATTTTGTTAACGTAAAAGTAGGAGTTGAGCATTACGGCGGATTAATTCAACATAAAATATTATTCAAGCTCGGTTACAGCAGTGAAGGTTTCGGTGTAGGCGGAGTTGACATAAAGGTTATGCTTAGCGATACTTTTGGCTTTAAGGTAACTTACAATACATTCTTTAATTTGGATACACAAAAATATCCGTATCGCACTGATTCGCAAATGGTGTTTTCTCCGATTATAAGAATTAATTATTAATTTTTGTGAAGATTTTATTAAAGAAAATATTTCTCGTTTTTCTGGGGGTTGCTTTTCTCTTTCCCATTGCTTTATCTTACGGACAAAGCGTGGGAGAAATGTATAAATTAGTGGAAAAGAAATTGGAAAAGGATAAAAAATATCTTAACATTTATTCCATCCCAATTGAAATAAAGAAGAAAGATATTGCAGCCTTAAAGAATATTCCGAAATTAAGTCTTAAACAAAAATCATTTTCTTTTAAGATTGCCGATGGCGTAAATTATTTTATGGAATTTCTCGGGGAGACACTCGATACCGATTCCCTTACAATTTTGCGTGTTTACGAGGAAGTAGATAGGTCGGCACAGGGAACCGGAGGAGGTTTGTTTGACCAAATTTCCTCGGGCTCAAATTATGATACAACATTAGTCTTAAATTTCGGAGATATTCAAGAGTTGTATTTTAATCATAGAAAGATTTATAACAAACTTTACGGATTACTTGAAACGGCTTTGGAGGAGCAGGCTCCGAACTCATTGTTGGGAATACCCGTTGATGAAAAGCTAATGAAGAGTAAAGGAATTTCAGGGAAAAACAATCAGGATTTTTTAAATTATCAATGGGTTAATTCTTCGGAATTTTTTCCTCATCCCGCATTAGTAAAAAAAACAGCTCGAAGGGGAAGACGTAAAAAAAGCGCTGTTAATTATCCATACCATGGTGAAGCCGATTTTAGTCACATCACATTTTATGATTCCAAACATCTCAATTTCGGATTCAGTTCAATTGGAGCGGAATGGAATAGCGAAACAAAAGTATTGAATTTGCTGCCGTGGCAGTCGATGACTATGTCTCTCGGAATTAGGACATTTATTTCATTTTCCGAAGTAGTTCAAAACCTGTATGATGATTTTCTCGTTAATGCAAGAATTTTAACTCGGTTTAGATTAAATACATCCTCATTTGCTTCCAAACTTCCATTTGTTTACGTGGATCCGCCAAAATTAAATGTTTTGTCAGCGCTTGTTTTTGATGTTAGTACTACAAGAATTTACGGGCTGCCCTTTATGAATTTCTATTTTGCCGGCGGATTCAAAAACTTTAGTCATCCTTACGTTTCTTTCGGTAAAAGTGATAGCTCGCATGCTTTTTTTAATACAAATTCGTGGGAATACTCAATGTCTTTTTATTGGAATAAAAGCGAGCGATTAAATATGCGTTTCAGAATTGATGTCGGTATGGGAGCTTTTGATGTTTATAAAGTAGTTTATCACAAGGGAATTTCCGATTATCCGGTGCATTATAAAATAAGTCCGGTAATTAATTTTTACTTTACTTTTGTGCCTCAGAAAAAAGAACTGTTCGGGATGAAATTACGGTATTTCGATAGTATGGTACGAGGCAAATTCTGGATTAAAATTTTTGAACTTAATAAATTGAACACTTTCAGATTTCAAGTAGAATATATTTCAAAGCCGATGTTTAGAAATCTTAGGGAATGGGAAAACACGGGCGCGGCTGTTCAATTGGTTTATAGATTGGGATTCTAGTGAAAAAAATCTTTTTTTACATATCGATATTTTTAATTATTGCTTCGACGGTTTCCGCTCAGAAATCGGATTCGTTGAAAATTAAAAGAATTAAAAAGATTTATCATAATCTTGAGTATAACACTATAGCTTTTAATGATTTAAAAAACATTTGGGATATTACCGACCCGCTTTTTGTAAGAGAAATATTTAACAGAATGGTTGTTGCTAATGCGTTAAAAGTTGACGGTAAGAAACCAAGCAAGAAGTTTGTTGAAGAAAAGGCAAAAGATATTTACGAAGGAAAGGTTTTTGTTGAGTTACGAAGAAGATATTACGACAATGAAATTGAAGTGATGCGATTTTTTACCGAATCGAAGTTAGACAGTAACAAGAATGTTTATTTTTTCGATCCGATTAAAGATAATATTCAGATAAAAGAAATTTTGGGGGATAAACTGTATAATAATCTTAAAAGCCAATTTTATGCTTTTAATGATTTAACCAAAACTTATTATGATAATAAAGATGCTTACGATTTCGACATTAATATGAATATTACCGATCCCGAATTAATGTTTTTGTCGTTAACTACAACTTATCGAAATAAATATTTGTTGTCTTTTATCGGCAGATGGGGAAATGATTATATCCTAATTCCGGGCTGGTATTATCCGAATTATGTTGCCGGATTGAAGTTAACATATATCGATTATCTGATTAATTCGGAGCCGTATCACACCTATAGTTTTGAAGCCGGATTAGGATTTACGGCTCACCAACCGGAGTTTGAGTTTAGTCCTCTTACCGGCGGCAAGCTTTATAGCACCGGATCAAATCTCTATTTCAAGTTTGAAGGTAATCCTCTCAACTTGGTTTTGGACGATGCAAGAAACTATAATTTTGAGCTTTACACTTCCTTTGCGGTTACTCAGTATCCTGCGACATATTTTAAGCTTGGATATATTTCCAAATTTTATTCTACAAGAAATTATTTTGCAATTGTCGGGCATTATAATAATATCTTCAATATAATGGACCTCGGTTGGCTCAACGCTTCGGTGGGAATTACCGGCTTTGATATTTATAACTATCTGTACAATCCCAAATATTCAAATCTTATAGATTTGGATCCGGATAAGTCAAAGTTTAAATATAATCTCAATCTCGAAGCGTCATTATCCAACGCGCCGGGATTGCTGCAATATAAAGCCGCATTTCAGTGGAACATTAACGTTAACGACGGATACACATATTTTGGCGTAAAAACCAGAGTTATGCTTGGAAATACAATTGGATTCGATTTTAAATTTTATTCCGGTTTTTCATTCTCCGGCAATTTACCGTATTATAGACAAAAAAGTTATTTAGTATTTTCACCGATTATCAGAATAAATTATTAAATGATTTTGATGTAGCTCAAACCGTTGGAAAAGGGAAATTATTAAATTTAAATTATGATAAAGAGATTATCAAAAATATTGATTCTATTCGTTTTGATTGCTGGCGGAACGCTCTTCGGACAACCTGTTAATTCGCCTAAAGCTAAGACAATTTCCGTTACTTATCCTAACGGCGGAGAGCTATGGCTTGTGGGTAGTTCAAAAACAATACTTTGGACAAGCACGGAAATCTCAAATGTTACTATACAATATTCAATTGACGGTGGAACAAGTTGGACTACAATTGCTTCAAATGTTGTTGCAAGTCTCGGAAAATACACTTGGAATATCGATTCGACAACTGTTTCACCATCACAAGAAGCAAGGATCCGAATTGTTGACTCGGGCGGAAGCGGAGTTTCGGATGCTTCCAATGCAAATTTTACTTTAAGCGAGTTACGAATCGATTCGCCGATCTCCGGTTCGGTTTTTCAGACGGGAAGAGCAACGGCAATACGCTGGTTTGCGAGTAGTGATATTTCAACTATTGCGATTCAATACTCTGCAAACGGAGGTTCATCTTGGACAAATATTGGTTCAGGCTTACCCTTATCAGATGCCGCACCAACATATATAGCAGTTTCCGAAAACGACCCACAAAAAGTTTGGATTACTTTTTCAGGATATAAATCAGGAAAAAAAGTTTATAAATCAACT
>CAYLYR010000007.1:9550-25954 GCA_964387835.1 uncultured Melioribacter sp. | reverse complement strand
AAATTTTTCCATAACCGAACGCCCTTCGATAACCGAGCCGATTCCGAAACTCATATTGATAACGCAGGGTTCTTTTCTTTCTTTGGAAATTTTATCGGCGTAGAGAAAACACTTTCTCATACTCTCCGTTACCGTTGCTCCTCCGGCAAAATTATTATTTCCCAATTTTAGTCCGATAACTTTTGCGCCGGGAGCTACTCCGTTTAAGTCTGTTCCCCCGATATGATAACCAGTTGCAATACCTGAACAATGCGTTCCGTGTCCGCCGTCATCAAAAAAGAATGAGACTTTATTTTCTTTCGGGAAAATGTTAACACCGAATGTAAACAAGGTTAAATCATCGGCATTTTTTATTGTGAAATAATCTTGATGTACTTTATAATTTCTAATCGGTTTTTCATCGGCAAGGGTCCCGTTATCATTTTCATCAATGAATAAAACCCAATCGTTATCAGCTACATTAAAAACCACAAAATCAAATTTATCATCTGTAGTTCCGTTTCCATTCAAATCTCTAACTCCCGAACCGGAGTTCTTCCACAGCGATTCGTTTAACGAACCGATAAAATAATCACCATCTTTTGCTTTAAGGGAAAGACTGTCAACTCCATAAACCTTTAAGCCTTCATCCTCATTTTCAAAATAATATTTCCCGTCTTCATCATCAATATCGGCTTTGTAGTATTTAACGTCTCCTTGTCCGGTAAAATCCTGAACGTCAATTACTTTCGTTTCGCCGGTTGATGTTTTCTTCAAACCGTCGATACCCATATCGACACCGGTATCGAAAATAAATACGATTGTTCCTCTACCATCGTACTTAGGGTGCTGCTGTAAAAATTCCGCCACACCGGTAGATTTAATCGGCAGCATTACCTGTGTTGTATCCTGTGCAAAGATAGATACGGCAACGGCCAGAATAAATAAAAATGAAATTCTAAAGTTCTTCATTTTTCTTAAGCTCCTTTTTAACATTATCAATTTGTTCAACTTTCTGTTTCTTTATTTTCTTCTCTTTATCCAACTTATTGTAATCCAACTCCGAGCCAAGTACGCTGTGCGGAATCAAAAATATAAGAAATGTAACAATAGCTCCGAACACAGCCCATTTCTCCGGTTGTTTGGTTTTACGATATGCGGCAAGCACAATCAACCATCCGATTAATGCTATTAACGTTTTGTTATCGGTCAAATCCCAGCCGAAAGGCACGCCTGTCCACAACTCGCCGAAAGCAAATTTCTGAACAAGAGGTCCGAACATAAATCCGCCGACAATAAGAAAACCCAAAGTCCAGTAAGTATATGTTTTTACTTTCCCGCTTCTACTTATTATCTCAAGTCCGCTTCGCATTGAAAAAAGCATTGCAAGAAACATTGCGAGAATATGAGGAATTAATATTCCGTTGGGAACGCGTCCTTTAAATCTTATTACAACGCTGTTTTTTTCAGGGAGAATATAATTTTTACCGTTCTTTTCCAACTCGACAAAGTACTCAAGTTTTCCCGCCGGAGGTTGTCCGGGGAGAAACGCCCGCAACGTATCTCCGCTTCGTTTCATTTTTACGTAACTGTTTTGGTCATTTGTCTTAAACCTTTTCCAAACCAAATCTCCTGTAATGCTCGTATCCGGGACAATAACTTCAACGGCTTGAGCATCATTCCCCGAGTGAGTCCTCGGAAGCTTATATTTAATAGATAAATTCTCTATTTTTATGTTTCCCCTAAATGGGTATGTAGGTCCCGTTACTCTCTGATAAACTGCGGCGCCGAGAGTTATTAAAATAGCCAATAACCATAGCACCCAATTCTTTTTTATAAGCATATTTCTCCTATAAGTTAATCTTTAAATATAAGGAAATAAAGGATTTTAAAAAAAGTAAATTGTTAAATACTATAAGGTAATTTCGATAGGAAATGAAAGACGAATTGTTGTTCCTTTGCCAAGTTCTGAAGAAATCTCAAGTTCCCCATGTAGAGATTCAGTCAACTTGTTGGCAATCGTAAGCCCCAAGCCCAAGCCTTCATAATTTCTTTTATATCCGTCTGTTTCTTCCTGAGCGAAAGGTTTTAGAATTTCTTTGAGCATACTTTGGGCAATTCCTTTACCGGTATCCGATATTTCAACACGCCATTCGCCGGCAAATGTGTAACATCTTATTTCGACAAGCCCGTTTTCAATATTGTATTTTATTGCGTTATCAATTAATTCCGTTAAAACTTTTTTTAGCAGTTCCGGATCGGTTTCTACAAAGTTGCATGTATCTTCAAACGATAACCTGATAGCGACATTTTTACTTTCCGAGAAAACTCTAAGCTCACCTAAAACTTCCTCAAAATATTCTCTTAGCTGAATTAATCTCATATCCGGTTTTATCTCTCCGGCTTCAATTAATGCTATATCGACAATATTATCAGCAAAACGTCTAAGCCGTACAATTCCTTCGCTTAAATATCCCATTAATTCTTTTAGATTTGTGTTCCCGCTCGATTCAATTTCCATTCTCATCAAATCGGAATAACCGACAACCGCATTTAGCGGCGTACGAAGCTCATGGGACATATTTGAAAGGAACGTCGATTTTAGTTTATTCAGATGCAGTTCTTTTTCATAGGCCGCTCTCAATCTTCTTTCATTTTCAACTTCGGCGGTAATATCAAAAAACGAGATAATAAACGTGCGATTATCAAAGTGTTCGTATGTCAGAATTGCAAATTTACAAAGATATTCCATTTTCGTCTCTTTGTTAGTAAATCGGAAACGAATACTTTTTCTGTTTTCGCTTGTTGCTCTATCAATTGCAGTATAAATAACTTCGGACAAGTCGGTTAGTGAACATTCGTTAAAATCGAGTTCAATTATTTTTCCTAACTCAATTCCGAAACTTTCACAAAAACTTTCGTTAGCCCCTTCTATGTAAAGAGTATCCTTTTCCTCGCGTAAAATAAGAATAGGCTCGGAGATGTTGGATATTAAAGCGCGCTGCCTTCTTTCGTTTTTTTCGATTTCGTAGGTTGCCTCAACATAACGTGTAATGTCGTTTAATCTAAGGACAAAACCGCTGCTTCTCGAACTTCCTATATTGATGGAGTTCAGCAGCAGCTCAAACCATCTGTTCTTATTCTCAACTACTATCTTAACCGTGGCACGCCAAGCATCATGTTCAATCAAAGCGGATTTCAACGCCTCATACTCTTTATCATCTATCAAAGGAGCTATATTTTCCAAGATCGGCTTGCCGTAAAGCTGCGAAATATTTGAGCCGAGAATTGACTCAAAAGATGTTGTAGTATATGTAATATTAAAATTATTATCGATAATGGATAACGGAACACCGCCATATTCCAATGAATTGTGAAGACTGTTTATTCTTTCTTCTATTTTAGTTCGCTCGGCAAGTGAAGTAAAGGAAACCAAACAAAAATAACCTTCGCCAAAAAGAATCTTTTCAATCTCAACAAAATATTTTTCCTTGGGCTGAGATTTTGTTTCCACAAACAAATCAAAATTAAAGCTGGAAAATCCTCGAAGCGACATGTTTGTCATTACTTCATCAAGACGAGGTATTGTTTTAAGGACGGAGATGTTATCGCCGAGTTTAACATAAAAAATTGACTGTGCCGCTTTATTAACAAAAATAATATTTTTATCGGTATCGAGTAAAATCAGAGGTTTTGTATTAGGGAACTCCCGCAATGAATTGAAATCTTCCATAGAACTCCCCTTTTCCCCCGAAAGGATAGTATTTGAATTTTCATTATTATTTTTATTATTCTTCATTGTGAGCAAGAACCTTTTCGATCAAAATATTATTCATATTATTCTTGGGGAAAACATACATATGATTTAAATCATATTTACCTAACTTATCAATAAAAGAATAGATAACAAAAAATATTTTTGTAAAATCCTCATAGATTTGCTGCTCCAATCCGTCTAAAAGAGAATGAAGCGCTAAACTTTCATATTTGTAAAACTCAGATTTTATATTCATTTTTTCAATGCGTTTAAAAACCAAAGATATTCCGGGGATTGAAAAAGGAGGGAATTTCTCAAATAATCTGATGCCGGGTTTTTGAACCAACATTTTTATTGAATGTTTTTTAGTACCATTTTTTCTGGCAATATCTTTACTAACCCAAACAACCTGATGCGAACTTTTGTAGAACTCGTTGAAATCCATTGTTAGTTTAAAATTAATGTCGGAAATATTAAAATCAAATTTTATTTGCGATTCAGAGGAGTAGTCAACGCCGGAAAGGTCCCATTTAACTTCGGTTAAAAATAACGCCGCCGGAGAAAAAACTATAGAATCTTTATTCCTTTTCTCCTTCTTGCCGGCTTTTTTAAGAGTTTTTTCAGCAATTAAGTATCCCTGATGTCCGGATGAATTGTCCTTTAGTATTCCGATATTTGCAATTTTATTAAACATTTAAGATTTCTCCAATATATTATCGGAAAAATCTCAACAATCTTTAGTCTTTATCCAAATCCAGCATTTGTGTTTCGGAAGTATAACTGATTAACTTAGGATTTTTTAAGTTTGTAAGTCGGTTTACAGCCGTTTTTATCCTTTTGATGGATTCTTCAATAATACCAAGCTCCTCTTCAATTTTCCCAAGGGCTTCATCATCAAGCTCGGCTTTAATGGATTCCAAACTCATAAGCATTCCCGCAAGAGGATTGTTTATTTGATGTCCGGCGGTAAATGCCATTTCTACCAGCGCTTTTGAATGCTCTGCAATTTTTAGTTCCTTTTGGAGTTGTGTAATTCGCATTCCGGCTTTTACGTAGGCGACAATCACTCCCGGATCTGCGGGCTTAATTAAAAAGTTATCCGCGCCGTATGTAATTCCTTCGACCTGGTCTTTAACGGTTCCTCTTGCCGTAAGCATAATAAAGTAAATATCTTTATATTCGTTTTTTTCACGGAGCGTTTCAAGAAGAGTTAAGCCGTCCATAACGGGCATCGTCCAATCGGCGATAATAACACGCGGCTGGTACTCATCTATAATTTTAAGAGCTTCCAAACCGTTATAAACAACTTTAGTTTCATACCCGTTTTTTTCAAGATTTTTTGATAATGCATAAGCATTGTCAACATCATCTTCAACTATTAATATGTTATTTCTATCTATGTTCATAATAATTATTTCATTAATGATTTTATTTTTGTTATGAAAGCATTATAATCAATTATTGGTTTTAGAATAAAATCATCAGCCAAACTTCTCTTAATACTTTCTTTATCCAAAGTAACTAAATTATAAGCGGAAACCAAAATGACGGGAATCTTACTATAACGTTCATTTTCCTTAATTAATCTCGATAGCTCTATCCCGTCGGTTCTTTCTTCTCCGATATAAGTGTTCCGAAGATTAACATCCATAATAATTAATCCGACATTTTTCGTTTCGATTATTTTAAAAATCTCATCGGCATCTTCCGAAATAACCGCATCAATATTTTCAAAATCGAAAATATATTTATAAAACTGAAGAATCAAAGGATCATCTTCGATTATTAAGACTATTTTTTCCATCTTAAAGCACTTGTTCAAATTTTACCAGAATGCTAATCCTTCTATTTACAGCGCTATATGGATGCTCGGGGTCTCTAAGCCTGTTTGAAGCATAACCGCGGACTTCATCTATCTGATCCATTCCTACGCCTGCAGCAACTAAAACCCTCCTTGCGGCATTAGCACGATTCACGCTCAATTCAAAATTAGTAATTCCTTTGGGATTAGGCGGAATCGGTCGCGCATCAGTATGTCCTTCCACAACAATTTTATTATTTATTTCGCTTAATTGTTTCCCGATAACAAACAACATTTTTCTTGCCAAAGGATTTAATTTATCACTGCCCGACTGGAAAAACGTTCCCTTTTTATCGAGAAGTTCAATCCTTAATCCTTCCGATGTAATTTGCACATCCACCTGATCCAGTAAATTGGAAAGATCAGGGGTTCCCTGTAAAAGAGAAATTATAGCTTTTCCTTTTTTTATTAGAATTTGTTTCTCGGCATCTTTTTCGTTTTCTTTGTCGCTATTCTTAATTTCAGCTTTTATCTCTTCTTTCCCCGTACCTGGACCTTGCCCCTTCATAAAACTTTTGCTGCCGCTTATTCCCAAGATTGTCGGATTCTGAAAATAATGCGCTACGGATGTTTTCACTTCATCGGATTGAGCCAAAACCCAAAGCACAATAAACAAAGCCATCATCGCCGTTACAAAATCCGAATAAGCTACTTTCCAAGCTCCGCCGTGATGTCCGCCCCCGCATTTTTTCCCTTTTGATATTATTACGGGTTCTTCGTTATGATTTCCTTGCTCGCCTGCCATTGTTATTATTTACCTCTTAAATAACTTTCCAACTCGGTAAAAGTTGGACGAACATCCTGGAACAATGTCCGACGTGCAATTTCAACCGCTACAATAGGGGGATTTCCTTTTGCATAAGCAACAACCGCCGTTTTAATCGTTTCCATAAAGCGGACCTGGGTTTCCACATTATGCTCAATATTTGTAGCAAGCGGACCTACAAAACCATAAGCCAAAAGCACGCCGAGAAACGTTCCCACAAGCGCTGCCGCCACATGATGCCCTACAACTTCGGCGCCTTCGTTAATACTCGACATCGTAACGATAATTCCCAACACCGCTGCAACAATTCCAAGACCGGGGAAAGAATCACCGAGTTTGGTTAATAGTTCGGCAATCGGTTTATTTTCGGTTTCATAAGTTTCGATTTCAGTATCCATCAGCGCTTCGATTTCATGAGGCGGGACGCCGCCGGAAAGCATTACTTTGAGTGTATCTGAAAAAAACGCCAAAGCAATTTCATTTTTAATAAACGCTTCGCTTTGATTTAAAACTTCACTCTCGGCAGGATTTTCTATATGTTTTTCAATTGCCAATAATCCGTCTCGTTGCGCAACAAGAAAAATATCATACAATGCTTTCAACAGCTGCATGTACTCTTCCTTCTCGAGGTGTTTTGCTCCCAATGCGCCGGTAATCGAACTAATGATTTTTTTAATTGTAGGTAAAGGAGCCATAATTAATAAAGCACCGGTTGCCGCTCCGCCGATTGTTATAAACTCGGAAATTTGTATCAACGCTCCGATACTTCCTCCGGCCATGCTAAAACCTGTTACCAGACTTCCTAATACAACTACTGCGCCAATAATAATAAACATTCTATCATACCGTTCTTTTTGTTTTTCTCTTTAGTTCTTCAACAATTCTGAAAATTTGGCTCGTTTTAATCTCGGCAAAAACCCAATCCGCCGGTTGACTAAAACTCCGTTCCATTAACTCTTTCGCCATAGATGTAATTTCCGGATACCCGACCGTGGAACCTGCGCCTTTTATTTCATGAATCACATCTTTCAAAGCTTCCGCATCCCTTTTTCTTAATGCCGCCGCTATTCTATGCTTTTGCTCGGGAAATTTTGACAAGAACAATTTAAGCAAACCTTTTTCAATTTCTTTCTGCCTCGTATCGGAGATATAACTACGAGGTTGTGCCTTAAAAAAATCGCCTTTCAGAATTTCATTAATTACATTTATTACAGTATCATTATCGATTGGTTTTGAAATTACTTTAGTAGCGCCCGCTTCCATCGCCGCCATTACGTTGCTGTGAACCGTGTTCCCGCTAATCACAACAACGGGAATATCTTTTATATCACTCAAAACTTTTTTTACTTGGAGCATTTTGATGCCATCGAAGTTCGGCATCATCAAATCGAGGAAAATAATATCAGGACGTTTTTCCGCAGTAAGCCTTATTCCGTCCAGTCCATCTTGAGAAGTGTAAACTCTAAAATTATAATCTTCTAAAAAATTTTTTAATGAACTTAAAATAACATCGGAATCATCTACAATAAGTACTTTTTTGGAGTCCGCTATAGTCATCGATTATTTTTTAAACCGTTCTTTTAATTTTTTAAGAACATCGGCGTCAACGTCAGAAGTATGTTTTTGAGCTTCGCTAACCTGAAGTTTTACACTTTCATAAAGTTCATCTCTTAATATTTTAACCGAGTTTGGAGCCTCGATGCCGATTTTCACACTGTTATCGGAAAGACTTACAATCGTAATTACCACATCCTTCCCGATTCTTATTTTTTCGTTTTGTTTCCTTGATAATACAAGCATATTTATTCGCTTTTACTTTCTACAAATAGTTGTTTGTTAATTTCGAATTTATCGCTGTCAAATATCTTTTGGAACCCTTTTTTCTCATTGTGATTAATATATATCGGAGCTTTTAAGTTTATGGAAATATTCGTTACTTCCTTTGCCAATTTTACTATTCCGAATGCTTCACAGCCTTCTTCCTGAGGATAATTTTCATCTAACAATATAGCGGGAAAAAGGGGGAAAACTATTTCAGGTTCTTCAATTGAAGTAAGCCAATAAAATAAGCCTTCTTCCTCGGTAACAAGAATGAATTTCTTGAAGTTTTCAAAACCGATTACTCCATCCGCAAATTCGATGATAATATCTTCATCGAATTCCAGCTCTCCGAATTTGTTGTTTTTTATTTTCATACTAAACCATAATTTATTGTTTTAAAATTAAAATATCTACCATTTCTTTTTCCAATATTTTCCCATTATAAATAATCCAAAAGGGATTTAGGCAAAACATAAGATGAAATCTGCAGCGTTCTATCCATTGTCGTCTGCAAATCTTTCAAATCGACAATAGCCCGCGCAACGTCAACCTCTTGAACTTTTCCCATCAATGTTTCAACATCCTGACGCTGTGTTTCGAGTAAAGATTTCGCATCGGATAATCTATTATAAAGATTTCCGGCAACCGTCAATTCCGAAAGGACATTATCGTTAAAATTATTAAGCATTTCAATATCACTGTTTGTCGGCGTTTCTCCAGCCGCAAGTCTGTTTTTCAAATCAATTAACGAATTGAAAATATCCGTTCCCGGAGGATTTCCAACCGTGCCGAAAACATCTCTTCCCGGAATATTTACCTGCAAGGTTGCACTACTGGAAATTCTTATTTTTTGGGCGCCGTCCAAATGCGATGTTTTTTCCTCAACGTATGTATTTGTCGAATCCATTCCGTAAGGTTTTTCCGAATGGTCGGTTCCGCCGAAAATATACTTTCCGCTATACTTTGTGTTTGCATAGGCAAGTAAGTTATCGATGGATGTTTCAACTTTTGCCGCAAAATCCTTCGGGTCTTTAGTCGCATCGCGCGCTGAGGTCATATAAGTAATTAATCTTGTAGCTTCCTGCTGAATTCCTTCAAGAGATGAAGTTGTGGTACTCACAAACGCCATCCCCTCGTCAACGGAATTACCGTATGTTTTAATATTTTCAATCTCATTATTTAATCTCAACAATCGCGCTGTTCCAAGCGGATCGTCCGAAGGGCGGTTTATGTTTTTGCCGGTTGCAAGTTTTTCCTGCGTTTCGCTCATCTGCGATTTTACGTTTTTCAGATTATTCAGAAAAACCGATTGCAGCATATTATCCGTCACTCTCATTATTACACCATTTCTATTAATGTTCGTAAAATATCATCCGCTATCTTTATCAGCTTTGCGGAAGCATCATAGGAACGTTGATACTTTAACACGTTCACCATCTCTTCATCAACGTTAACGCCCGATTCCTCCGCCTGCTGTGAATCCAACTGCTGTAAAACCAAATCGAAAGTTTCCCCTTGCTTAGTGTTTGTACTCTTCTCGTTAGCAATATCGGTCAATAAATCGGAGTATTTTCCACTAATACTTTCTCCCTCTATTAAATTTTTATCTGCAATATTTGCAATTTGAATGGCTCCGTCCGAGTTGCCGTCACTTCCGTCGGAAGAAACCGCTATCTTTTTCGGGTCGGATAAAATATCGGAATTGATCTCCAACTTCCCCGCTGAATATGAGGTGAAAAACTTCACGTTTGTCTGAGGAGGCGTTTCGATTGTCTGCATTGTTGTGTGGACGGAGTTTACATTATCCATTATTGTATTTGCAATTGTATCGATTGTAGATTTATAATCCTCTACCTTATTATTGTAAACATCCAGCATAGCATTTAACTTACCGGAATTTAGTCTCAGGGAAGTATCGCCATGAACCAACACCTGTAATTTATTGCGCCCTCCGGAATTAACCGTATTTACACTTAACTCGTAAGCATTAGCTCTATCGATAACATTTACGCCTCCCATCGAAACCGTTGCGGTATTATCATTATTAATATGAACATTCAGATTGGCATACTTACTCAATTCCTTCAAAAGCTGGTCACGGCTATCCATCAATGTATTAACTGTTTTGTTAGTTGTGCTTGCATTGTAGATCTGCTGATTCACATCGGCAAGGTTGGTCAGAATTCTATTAATACTTTTTACCGCTTCGGTTGCATCGGCTTTCAAATCAGTCCTAACCACATCCATCCCCGAATAAATCGAGTTTATTTTGTCAGTCATTTGTCTTGCCGAGTTTACAACTTGATTCCGATATGAAATAGAGCCGGGGTCTCCGGCAAGTTCATTCCACGAGTTAAAAAATTTCTTTATTAAATTGGATAAGCCCGCATCCGTCGGCTCGGAATAGAGCGATTCGATATTCCCCATAACCGATGTACGGTAATCGGCATCTTCTTTGTAACCGTTATACTTCCGTATTTGAGAATCAAGAATTACATTTCTAACACGTTCAACATCGGTAATATCAACTCCGGTGCCAAGCTCTATGTTTGTACTGTGATCAGGCTCCGTTGTCGTAAGCTGCGCCCGTTGTCTTGAATAATTTGGATTGGACGCATTTGCAATATTATTGGAACTAATTGAAAGCGCCCGCTGATACGTAGCCAAACTCTTACTCGATATTTCAAATAATCTTGTAAGTGCCATTATTAAACCTTCCTGTCAAAAATTGACGCCCTTTTTTCATTCATTAAAGTATTGATTGTGTCAATTAAAAACTGCCGTGCATTTCTAATCAGAAACATATTCTGATTATTAATCTTGCTTAACTTCTCGGCTAATCTTTTTAACTCCATTTGAAGCGCCTCTATCTTTTCACCATCTTCGTCGGGACTGTATTTTCGTAAAAGAGGAATCAGCTTCGAGAGCTTTCTTTCTTCATCGGTTAAACTCCTTCCGAATATTTTCCTCAACAACAATTGTTTATCCTTCTCGTTTCTTGTCAGCTTTGAGATGTACAATTCTTCATCTTTCAAAATTTCATCAAAAAGCTCCCTGTCGTTTTCAAGCAAAGCTCTCTGCTTTTTTGCGGCAATCTCAATGAAAACTTCTAAGTTTTCCTTCTGCTGCTCCAAAATCTCAATAAAGTTTTTTATCTCATTCATGATTCATCTCAAAATAGTTTATATAATTTTTAATTCTGTTAACGTAATTTACAGTCTCTTTGTAGGGCGGAATTCCGTTATACTTTTTCACACTATCGGGACCTGCATTATAAGCTGCCAATGCCAACTCAATTTTTCCGTCGTACTTCCCCAATAGTTGCGCTATATATTTTGTCCCGCCTTCAATATTTTCTTCCGGATCAAAAATATTTTTAACTCCAAGTTCTTCGGCGGTCGGCTCCATAAGCTGCATCAATCCCTTTGCATTTGCTGCCGACACCGCATCATGGCGTGCGGCGGATTCCGCCAAAATAATTGATTTTACAACCGACTTACTTACATCATATTTTTTTGAAACTTTATCGATAATAGGTTCTATTTTCTTTAATCTCTTTAAAGCGGATAGCGGAGGTGTAATCGCTTCGGAGTTTTCTACTGCCAAACCGGCTTTAAGCTTTCCCCAAAGATTCTGAGAATCCCCGTTCAATTCATTCAGCTCAAGCTTTTTCATATCCAAATTTTCTCCGGTGATTTTTTTATAAATCATGGAGGCAATTCCCATGCTTTCATTCTTACTCATGAACTTGGATATTTCCGTTTCAAAGAGAGAGTTGTAAATATCGCTGCCGTATCCTTCCTTCCCGAATAATCCTCCGGTGCTTTTAGTCATGCTTTTAAGCATCATCTGTGTAAGCAAACTCTCGAAGTCCATTGAGGCTTTAGCTAACTTTCTCTTTTTAGCATCCGAGAAATTATTTTTAACCTCAATCGGTTTTTCTATCTGCCTGCTTGGATTCGATATTTTAAGTTTTAATTCTTCCATTTTACATAATCACTAATTCCGCCGTTAAAGCGCCCGCTTCTTTTATCGCCTGAAATATTGCAATAATATCCCTCGGTGAAACTTTTAATGAATTTAACGCTGCCGCGACTTGCTGAACATTGGAGGCTCCCTGAATTTCCACAGTGTTGTTCTTATCCTGTTTCACTGTCGGAACTAAATTGTTAAAAACCACCGTACTCCCCTGTGAAAAAGAATTCGGCTGCGAGACAACAGGATAAGAGCGAATCTCGATATTTAGATTTCCGTGAGTTACCGTACAAGGGGAAATCATAACATTGCTTCCGGTTACAACCGTGCCGGTCTTCTCGTTAAGAACAACCTTGGCGATTACATCTTTTTGAACTTGCAGTCCTTCGAGCTTTGCAAGAAATGCCGAAATATTTTTCTGCTGATCTGCAGGAACTTTCACTTTAATTAACGATGCGTCTTCTGCGGTTGCCGCGGCTTGTCCTACCGCAGAATTAATAGCGGCGCTGACATTATTGGCAGTTGTGAAATCCGGCTCTTTTAACACAACTTCAATTTCCTGCTTGCTCCCCAAACTACCGGGGTAATCTTTTTCAAAAATTCCTCCGTTGGGTATAATTCCCGAAGATGTAACATTGCGTGAAATTCTTCCGCCGCTCGAAGTCCCGATATCATAACCGCCCGTGGATATTGCGCCTTGCGCCGTTGCATAAACGTTACCGGTTTTATCCGAAAGAGGAGTAAGCAATAACGTTCCTCCCATCAAACTTTTTGCGTCCCCTATTGAAGAAACCGTAACATCAAAGTTCCGTCCTTTCTTCGATTGATTGGAAACCGTAGCGGTAACCATTACCGCCGCAACATTTCTTGTACGGAAATTTAACTCGGGAACATTTACACCGAAACGTTTCAGCATGCTGATAACGGATTGATGCGTCATTGTTGAGCGATAAGTATCGCCGCTTCCGGAAAGCCCGACGACCAATCCGTATCCTATTAATTGCTCATTGCTTACACCCTGAAAATAAGCAATATCCTTAAGACGCTGAGCAAAGGAAATTGAAGTTAGAATTAATATTGCCGCTATTAACTTTTTACTTTTCATAATATCACCAAACCTTAAAACAACCAATGGAATAATCTTGTAATCCAACTCGGAGTTGTATCTCTATCAATCATTCCGCTTCCGTCAAGAACAATTTCCGCGTCGGATATATTGTACGAATAAACCGTGTTCCCGGAGCTGATGTCAATCGGTCTTATTAATCCCGAGATAGAAACATTTTGTTCTTCTCCGTTAACCTCCAATTTTTTTGTCCCTTTAATGTGGAGTAATCCGTTGGGGTAAACGCTATCAACAATTGCGCTCAATTTTGTTGTAAAACTTCCGGCGCTTGTAATTTTTCCTCCTCCTTTGAACGTGTTGCTTGTGCCCAAGCTTCCCTTGGAATCAGGCAGCATCTGGTTTGAACCCATTGCCGCCGAAGCGCTCAGTCCTATACTACCGTCTCTTCCCGATTCCAAATTTGATTGGTTCGTAGCTTTTGAAGATTCCACAACTATTACGGTTATTGCATCTCCTTTATTCAGCGCTTTGTAATCGGAGAAAATCGACCGCGAGGAGTTATAACTAAAACTCTGCGCCGAAATTACAATCGGTAGGACAATCAACATATAAATTATTTTTTTCATCTTATTACTCAATTATTTTCACTTCACTTCTATTTATAATTTTTCCGTTAAAAATTATGCCGTCGTTTCTTTTTACTCTGATTATCTCTCCGGCTCTCCCCGAAGTTCTCGCCTCGGCGTCAAACGTAATAACAACATCTCCTTTTTCGTAAATTGCCTTAACCTTGTTGCCTGTAAATATCATTTCCCCCTGTTCAATCATATTCTTTGTTAGCACAACGCCTTTACGGATATTCACCTTCGATTTTAAGTTCTCATTTGCATTAATCGAAGTAACAGGCTCCGACCTTAGATTCGTAACATCCGCAGAACGAAAAACAAAATCGTCGGGGGAGATTTTTGCCCCTCTTCTTATTAAATGATTTGCGACTGCAACTTTCTTCATCAGCTTTAATCGCACTGTAATTAACGATTTTCTCTCTCCGTTTTTTCCTTTTATAACAACAGGAATATATCCGTATTTGTTCTTTAAAATAAATTCTCTGCTCTCATCAATTTTCATTGACTTCAGTTCATTTTCGTTCGGAAGAAGCCGAAACTCGAACGAATCGAAATCAATCAGATTCGCATGCAGGTATTCCTCAATCGTATCAAGTTTAAGCCCGTGCGGGAACATCAATAAAATCAATATGGAGAGCAGATACGTCATATTTTACCGTTTAAGATTATTTGTTATACTCATCATATCTTCTACTGTTTTTACCGCCTTGGAATTAATCTCGTAAGCGCGCTGCGCCGAAATCATGTTAACCATTTCCTCAACAATATCAACATTCGACGCTTCGAGATAACCTTGCTGCAGCTCGCCGAATCCTTCCGACGACGGCGCTCCGAGAAACGGTATTCCGGATGATTCCGATTCCGCATACTGATTATTCCCCAGCGCTTCAAGTCCGCCCGGATTTACAAATTTTGCCAGCTCGATATTTCCGAGTTCAACAATATTATTGCTCGTATCTTTGATGCTTACAACACCGTCGGAGGAAACCATTAAATCAATTGCATCATTCGGAATAACAAAACCCGGTTCCAGCACATTTCCGTTCGATGAAACAATCGTACCGTCTTTGGATAGCTTAAACGAGCCGTCCCGAGAATATACAAATTTTCCGTCCGGAGTCCGGAGCTGAAAAAATCCGTCACCGTAAATTGCCAAATCGAGATTATGTCCGGTCTGTTTCAAATCTCCCTGCGAAAAAATCTTTTGAGTTGAAGATGGTTTAACGCCAACGCCCACTTGTATTTGGTCAGCCGGATTTTCAACAATCCCCGGCAAATCCTGATTCTGCGGATTTGCTGCAACAGCCTGATACATTAAGTCCTGAAACTCAGCGCGGTTTTTCTTAAATGATGTTGTATTAACGTTTGCGATATTATTTGAAATAACCGAAACGTTAAGTTCCTGAGCGTACATGCCTGATGCAGCGGTTCTCAATGCTCTGTTAGGCATAATTTATCTCCTTATGTTTTTCCAATTTCTTTTGTTTCTCCCAGCATTCTGTCAAGGGATTGTATAGTTCTTTGTGCCGTTTCAAATTCTTTATTTAATGAAATCATCTCCTGCATCTCCTGAAACGGGTTCGTGTTCGATTCTTCAAGAAAACCCTGATGCACTTGATAGTCGGACTCGTCGGCTAATTCATATTCCTGATTCTCATTAAAAAATCTGCTGCCCTGATCTCTTTCAATTTCATGCTGATCCGTTATTTTGGCAATCATCAATTTGTCTATGATTTGGTCCCCGTACTTTATCTCGCCGTTATCCGTAATTGCCAAAGGTTTTGTTTTATCCTTGTTCAAAGTTTCTTCAAAAATATTTAATGTTCCCCCCTGCGTTAAAACAGGGTAACCGTCATGAGTAATCAAATCGCCGTTTTTTGTAAGCATAAAATTTCCGTTTCTCGTTAACTCGATTCCTCGTTCGGTTTGAATCATAAAAAAAGCATTTCCGGTAAGAGCAACGTTAAGCGGGCTATCGGTTTCAATAAGATTCCCCTGCTCCATATTGGAAAGCTGTTTCATCGGTTTATTTTCCATGCGCGCCAAGTATTCCGAAAAAGGAATTTCTCTTTTGAAACCTGTCGAATTAACATTCGCAAGATTATTAGCTACAATCTCCATGTTTTTCATTTTAATATGCATGCTTCTTGCGGCATCGTATAAACCTCTATCCATGGCGTTCTTCCTTAAATAATTTTTCCGTTTCGGCAATGATGTTTGCAGTCAACAGTTTTACTTTTACGGGCATTTCTTCGGCTCCGTAAAATCTCAACAAGTCCATCATAATTCTATTTTCCTTTCTGATAATTTTCATCTTCATTGCCTTATAAAATATTTTATCGCTTAGTTTGCACTGCATATTACTCTTAATAAATATTCTCTCTTTTTGCCGAATTAATTCTTGTTCGTTTCAGCCAATTTATATTTGCTTCATTTACCACTTGCTTTCTTAATGCTGTTTTAAGATCGGATTCAAATTTTGTTTGATGCTTTTCCATTATTTCAGTTGTTCCTATCTTGCCGCGCACTTTATCATTAATTAAATAAAGCTCA
>CAYLYR010000007.1:0-9540 GCA_964387835.1 uncultured Melioribacter sp. | reverse complement strand
CTCAAAATCAACGGAGGAGTTTTTGTCCTCTGCAATAGTTTCAATCTTGTAAACTACTTCCCCGATTTTATTAATAATTTTATTGTATGAAAATTTCCAAAGTCTGAAACCGTTTTCGTTCCGTGCAATAATAAAATCCAAATAAATTTTGTACTTATTTAACATTGCTTTCTGCAGAACATATTTCACAAGAAGTTCGCTTAAGCGTGTTAGCGATTCACCGGTAGAAACGCCGAATAAGTCATCCGCTGCCTTAGCTTCGATAAAATCGGTAAGCTCAATATAATTGCGTACTTTGGCGCTTATTCCGGAAAGAACTTTTTTCGATTCAAATTCACCATAATCGAAAATCATTTTTTCATCAATAAATTTCAGTATCTCTTCAGGAAGATTCGAGCTGTTCAATGAAACAATCTCGGCAAAAATTCTATCCGTTAGATCCCAAAATGAAATGTCAAAAATCCGGCTGAAAACATTCCTTTTTTCCGTGAATGAATAAGTGTCGCTGTCATCCCAGATTAAGGCTATTAAAACTTGCAGCTGCAATTCGTCAAGGCTTGTTAAAGAGTTGCCGGTAAAATCGAGAAAGCGTTCGATTTTTTCTTTCGAGAGATGTTTGTGTCTTTTAAGCAGCTCCGCGATTAGCTTTTCCGACAGTTCGGTTTTTGTAATACCAAGCTCTTTTAATATCAAGCCTACCGTTCCGGCTGCCGCTAATTGCACACCGCTAAATGAATCGAGTTTTAATGTAACAGGGTTTAAGTTTACCAACTGTGCCATCATTACATCTCCCGCTTTTGCCTTAATCGGTAATTTACTTTGGAACAACTCTCCGTCAACCAATATTTTGTAGTTACCTTTAAGTTTTTCCAACACTTCGATTTTCACGAGGGAGTTAATTTGCGGCAGATTTTTTCTTACTCTCGATGCAACAATCTTAACTTCCCCTATCGAAGAATTAATATTCTCGATACGTCCAATCATTATTTTTGAGTTTCTAATCTCGTTTTATTTGTACATGCTTGCCAAAATTCGGAGTTTCATTGCGAGCTGCAATTCTCCTTTGGCAATGTTATTTTTCCTTGCAAACTTTGTAATTGATTTCCCGCCGTCGTTCAAGCTGAAGTTTTGCTTTGTTAGAGAAGTACGAATCTCGGAAATTTCCGGGTCAATCTTCGAGCCTATTCTTTCCATTCTCATTTTTCGTACTACCTCTTTTAGTTCAACTTCACTTTTCCCGTTCGGGAATCTTTTACTCTTTAACCATATTGCAAGGATTGTACCAATTAATAAAACCTCGATTAGCAGGAAAAAGGGGAATAATTGCTTCTTCTCAAAAGAAAAATTGGACAAATTTAACCAATTGCTTTCTTTTGGAATTTTTTCTGAGGATTTTAATGAGGTATTTCCTTTGGAAACAGTTTGAATTGTTGAATTAAGGTTTTGATTATTTAATTTTTGTTGAGCTTCTTCAATTTGCTTATTTAAAATTGTATGTACATCGGTTGTAATTTTTCCTTCCGTAATTTCAGCATCCTGAGCATAATTTACCGAAAAGCCGAAACTCATTAGAAACAATATGAGCAACATTCGTTTCAAAATTATCCTCTGATTTTTCTAATTAACGGAAATCCGATTAATATTGTCGAGCCGCCGTCAATGGAATCTTTAATTGAAAAAGTCCCTTCATGTTTTTTTACCAGATTCCTGACTATTTTATAGTTCAGTTCGGATTTTATCTTTTCTTCGTTTAGTTTTATCGTTGAAATTATGCGCAGATAAATATTGTCGTTTCTGTACCTTGTCTGAAGAATAATTCCGCTTCTCCCATCTTTATTCTTACGAATAATCCCGAAAATATTTGTTAATATTTGGTTAATATAATTCGCATGACTAAGAATCGAAGGTATATCATCTTCAAAATCAAGAACACATTCAATTTTAGCGGTATCCAAAGTAGATTTAACAATGTTATAATAATCCGAGACTACATTATTCAAGTTAAGAGGAAGAAGTTTAACGCTTTTCTGGTTGAGATTTGTAAAACGGATTAATCGGCTAACGGTTTTGTTAATCTTATGGACTTGGCTCTTAATCTTTGATATTTCAATTGCATTCGTATCTTCAACATCAAGAACTTCAACCAAACTTATTATCGCCTGCAGAGGCGAGGAAATATCTTCGAGAATTCCCTCGGTTAATTCTCCGATTGCCGAAAGGCGAAAATCATGCGATAACTTACCCTGGTAAACCTGAAGTTCCTCATAAGCGGAATTCAGTTTATGTTTGTAAATAATCTTCTCGATTTTTGTAATTGTCGTATCAAGAAGCACCTGAATCATCCGCTTATCAATCTCGGAAAAATTCTCCCGACTTATGGTTGACTTTACAATAAGAATTCCTTTCTCAACGTTATCACGGACAATCGGAAAAATCAGATAATTTAACTCCGTCCCTTTTTCAGTGTAACTATCCAAGTCGGGAAAAATATAGGAGGATTTATTTCCGAAAATTACGGAAAGAATACCCTCCTTATGAAATCGGTTTGAAACTTCGAGCAGCGAAGAATCAAAATCATTTGACAATGCTTTTAATTCTCCCTTATTCTCGGTAAAGAAAAAAATCTCTGAAGATTTAGCCGGAACAATTCTACGAACCGCAAGTTTGAACATCTCAAGTAGAGAATTTAAATCATTAACGGCTTGGCTCTCGTTTTCAAATAAAATCAAGTTCTGAATAATATGAGAATACTTTTCAGCTAAAATTGCCGGTTCAACTTTTTTCCCGTCAATATAATTAAAGTCATCCTCTACCGGATTTTCTTTACTCGCTCCGAGAGCTTCATAAAAAGTAGGAAATTCTTCAGTATTTAATTTATGTAGTTTCACTTAATTCTATTGTAATAATGTATTATCGATTTCTTGCCGGAACAGTTCCGCATAACCTTGAATAAAATCATCTAATTTTTCACGCGAATCGAATTTCAGCGTATCAATAATAGATTCATCCAAAACGTAGTTGTTATCCCAATAGAAATTACCTATCTGTAATTCCTGCGTCATAAAGTCTGCAAGATGGACTACCGAAGCCATTACTTTATTCTCTTCGGCTTTTGAAGGATTATGGTGATTTTCAATAGTTGAACAATGCTGCATCGGTAGATTCCATTTTTCGGCTAAAAAACGTCCTATAGTCTGATGGTCGTACCCGAGTTTCTCAACTTCGACATCGTGGAAACTTCGTCCGCTTTCATTTACTTCATCAACAATTTCCATAAATTCCGTATGGAAGAATTTATGAAGAACGGGAATTCCCAAATCGTGAAGTAAACCCGAAACAAATACTTCGCTCCCGATTCTGAAACCTAAATCTTCGGCAATACGTTTTGAAGCGTTCCCGGTCAAGATAGAATGAAGCCAAAACTCTTTTTGGTCAAGGTATTTGTCGGTTTTGTTCTTGAAAGATTCAATCATCGAAAGAGCAATCACAATATTTTTGATGTCCTGATAACCGATAATTAGGATTGCAAAATCGATAGTTGTTACTTTGCGAGGTAAACCGTATAAAGGAGAGTTTGCAATTGAAAGAATCTTTGTTGCAAGCCCTTGATCTTTTCCAATCATCTCCCCGAGTTTTGCCGTATTGGTTGTGGGATTATCCAACATATTAGATACTTCCATCATTACCTGAGAAACTGCAGGTAAGTTGTACACATTTGATAGGACTAATTTAGTCCGTTTGCGCTTTTGTTCTAATTCTTGTTCACTCATTTTACCACTCTTTTATTTAAATAAATGTATTATTTAGTTGCTCTTCCAACAATGGTTTGTACTTTTCTATTAATCCGTCCAAATATTCTCTTCCGCTTAATTTTAAAATGTCGATAACGGAATTATCAAGCTGCAGAGATTTATCCCAATCAAATCCTCCTACATCAATATAATTTAATATATAATCCGCTAAATGAACAACAGTCGAAATTTCCTTAAAATCATCACTGCTTTCAGCCGGAGTATGATGAAAAGCGGTTGTCTCAGCCAAAGATACCGGCAATCCCCACTTATCGATTAAAAATCTTCCTATCTCTGCATGAGTAGCGCCAATAATATCTTTTTCAAATTCCGCAAAACAGCTATCCGTTTCCTGAACTTTTTTATAAATTTCAAGATATTGTTCATTCAAAAATTTATAGATAAGGGGAATTCCCAAATCGTGCAGAAGTCCGGCGGTAAACGCATCTCCGCTAAAATAATATCCTAAATCATCCGCTATTTTTTTTGACAAATAAGCCGTAAGCATAGAATGCCGCCAAAATTTCTTCTGATTGAATTCCTTCCCTTTAATCGATTTAAATGCTTCCATCATCGCTAAAGAGATAACAATATTTTTTATTTGATTAAATCCTAAGATTACAATTGCAAAATCTATTGTCGCAACTCTTCTCGGAATTCCAAATAAAGGAGAGTTTGCAATAACCAAAATTTTAGTTACAAGCCCTTGATCTTTTGAAATCAAATTACTTAAGTCTGTTGCGTTTGTATCTTCTTTATCAAGCAGACTTGAAACTTGCGCCAAAATAACCGGAGCAGACGGTAAGTTATGAACGTTTTCCAAAACGTCAAAAACATCGCGTCTTTTAGAATCAGTATCTTTCAAGATTATTACCAGATTTATTCAACAAAATTTCTTTTAATTTTACCATTACTTTCGAATGTATCTGTGAAATTCGCGAAACCGAAACTTCCAGCACTTCCGAAATTTCCTTGTAGTTTAAGTTTTCATAGTAATACAACGAAATAATTAATCTTTCCCTTTCCGAAAGATTTCTTATTGCTTCCTTCAAAAGTTCCTTCTCCTCTTGCTTCTGATATGTTTCCTCCGGTCGAGGTTCTTCGGAAGGAAGAAGTTCATGCAGGGAATAACCGTCATCCGAAGATGAATTATAATCCAAAGAAATATTAGTATATTTTTTGTTTCCCTGTTCATCAAAATTATTGCGCGGTTTTATCTGCAGTTTTCGTAGCTCATCAATTATTTTCCCTCGAATTCTTTGAATTGCATACGTTTCAAATTTTGTCCCGAAATCGGGATCAAAGCGATCAATTGCTTCGCTCAAACCTTCCACGCCGAATTGAAAATAATCCTTTTCTTCTACTACATTAAGATTTACAAAATGACTGTTCTGAATGACGTAATGAACCAAATTAGTATAATTGACAATAATTTGTCTCTTTAAAGACTCGTTCGGATTCTTCTTATAAAGCTCCCACAGAGTTTTAGTGTTCATTACTATCGTTTCCCATCATAAGTGATTCCTGTTTTTGTACGGCTTTTTTATAAATTGCTTTTCCGACAGATTTAAAAAAAACCATTACCAATATTGATGTCATCATTGTAACAACAATAAATAGAGCGAATGAACGTAATAGAACATCCAACACTGGCAAATTCTGTGCGCTGAAAAACATCATCGACAGAAAAAAAACTAACAAACCGAAATTTAGAACTATTTTATTCATACTATTCTCCTTGTATTTGTTCTTGCAAAGAATATACCAAGACAAAAAACAAAGAAGATTGATTTTTAATAAAAAAAGGTATGTTTTTTTTTGATAAAAAACGAGAAGAAAATTTTAATGGTTACTATTCGCCAGCTGTTTAATTTTAAGTAATTTACGTGCAATTCCCTTTATACTACCGGCTTCCGGAGTTGTTTTGTTCTCTTTAAGAAAAACTTTTTGTAAATATGAACTTCTTTTTATCTCCGCATTCTCTCGGATTATTCCCAAAAGCGGAACCTCAACTTTTAGAAAATTTTTAACCGCGGAGTTAATATTGCGAAATGCAACTTCTCCTTCTTCGAGGTTCTCGGCTTTATTTACTATAATAAACTTAGAGGATGATTTAATTCCCGCCTTTAACATCAGCTTTATAATAACGTAAGCATCCATTACCGCCGTCGGTTCCGGGTTAGCTACCACAATCTGAAAATCAGATTTTTTTAAAATAGATAAAACCTGTTCGCCGCCGCCTGCCGCCGTATCGATAAAAATATAGTCATATTTTCCCGATTGCGCATACACGTCAAGAAAGAATCTATTTAACACGGAAGGTTTAATTTCCGCTTCCCGAACACCGGACTCACCGAAAATGAAATCCAAGTTCGGTTTGTAGTTGAAAATTACATCTTCAAACAAAACTCTATTTTTTATGTAATCTCCCATTGAGTGTTCCGGAAGAACATCAATTAAAATATGCTGCGCGGCAAAGTTAATATCAAAATCAATTAGCAAAACTTTTTTACCGGATTCGGATAATGCATAAGCAAGGTTTAACGATAAAAAGGATTTACCGGTGCCGCCCTTTCCCGAAGTGAAAGCAATTACCGGAGCGTGCTCTTGAGCGTTGGGCTTCAAGAAATTTGCTCGGCTCAATTCCGATATTCGTTGAGCTTGTCCAATCATCCCGTAAGTTTTCCGCTTATTATTATGTTGGAAAGAAAATCCGCATCCGCAGCAATTATGTCGTCCGGAATAACTTGACCGTTCGTTAAATATTTAATCGGTTCATTATATCTTGAAGACAAATTCAATAAATTTCCGAAAGTAACCGATTCATCCAGTTTAGTAAAAACAAAACCCGTGTAATCAAAAATCTTAAATTTCTCTGCAATATCGATTAAGTTTTTAGTTGAGCTTGTTGCGCTTAACACCAAGTATATTTCATCGCTATTTGCCGCATCAAGAAATTTTTGAATATCGTTCAACAATAAACTGTTTTTCTGACTGCGCCCTACGGTATCGATAAAGACCAAATCTTTTTTTGAAAATTTCTTCAAAAATTTTCTAATGTCGTTCGGTTCATAAGCTACAAGAAAATCAATATCGCTCACTTCCGAAAAGATTCTCAGTTGGTCTAAAGCGCCAAGTCTGTAAGTATCAATTGAAATCAGCCCTACGTCAAGTTTATGTAAAATCTTGGAAATTAACGCCAGCTTCGCAATGCAAGTGGTTTTTCCAACGCCGGTAGGACCTACAAGCGTTATTACTTTTGGACCGCTTCCTTTATCGATAGCAAAGCCTTCTGTTTTTATTAGAGAAGAAACAATTTCTCTTAACTGTTCATCCAGATTATCGGCGGACATTAAATCCCTATCAGCCGCAAGCTTTTTTACTATTACGTTTACCAGTTCAGGCTCAACATCATGCCGCAATAGAAGCTCCTTTATCTCTGCAATTTCATTTTTGAACGGAGGTTCATTATTTCCAATTTCCACATCAATCAAACTTGCTTTTTGCGGCACAGTCGATTGCTTCCGCTGATAGATTTTACGAGTAAGTTTTTTCAGCTCGGTCTCAAAATCGGGAGTGTCTTTGTTCTTCTCATTTTCAACATCACCAATAAGTTCATCCGTCTCCTCATCTTCAATACCGGCGGTTATTTCAAAGAGTTTTCTTTTCCCGAACTTTTCCTGGTCTTCATAAACTTTCGAGCTTAAGATTATGGCATCTTCACCGAGAGCGGACTTCATCCTCTCGGTTGCTTCTTTCAAAGAAAAACCTACAAATTTTTTTATCTTCATAATCTTATATCTCTAACTTTCCCAAAAATTCAGCTTCAACGTCAGCCGGCAATTCCGTATATGAAAGAACTATTACTTCCGGGAACGTCGAATTTATCAATCTATAAAAGTAAGGACGAATAGTTGCCGATGTCATAAAAATCGGGATGTAACCGAATTCACGGAACTTCATTATCCAATTATCAATTTCCTCATTTAGCTTCCGAAGCATTTCCGGAGTTAGCCCTAATGTTTGCGAGGAATTATTGGAATTCTGCAAAGCGTTCGTAATATACGATTCCAAGTTTCCGCCAATCGAAACGGCATGAATAATTCCGTTTTGATCTTTATAAAGATTTGCAATAGTTTCACCAAGCGAATGACGCACATACTCGGTCAGTACATCAATATTTTTTGTTACTTTAGAATAATCGATTAACGATTCCAGAATCTGTACCAAGTCTTTAATCGGAATTTGTTCTTTAAGTAAATTCTGCAAAACTTTTTGAATTGTTCCGAGCGGAAGCGTTTCCGGGTTAATATCTTCAATCACCGCCGGATAATCTTTTTTAAGATTTTCAAGAAGCTGTTTAACAGATTGCCTTGTAAGTATTTTGTCAAAATGCTTTTTGATAGTTTCCTGCAAGTGTGTTGAAAGCACGGAAATACTATCGACAACAGTGTATCCGGAAAGCTCTGCTTTTTCCTTTTCCGATTCCGTAATCCAATACGCATCCAAGCCGAAAGCGGGATCTCTTGTCGGGACACCGCTTACATCACCTTCAACCATTCCGGGATTCATCGCTAAAAATCTGTCGCTGAAAATTTCATATTTGGAAACAATATTACCTTTAATCTTAATAATATATTCATTGGGATTTAGCTGCAAATTATCTCGGACTCTCACCGGCGGGACTAAAACGCCATATTCCAATGCAATATATTTTCTTGTTGAAGAAATCTTCTGGAATAAATTTCCTCCGAGATTTTCATCGACTAATGAAATTAATCCGTATCCGATTTCGATTTCAATCGGGTCAACTTGCAGATATTCTTCAACTTTATCCTCGGGAGTTTCGGTTTCCTCCTCTTCTTCGGTAATCTCTTCAATCTGTTCTTCATTTTTCTTTTTATTTACAAAAAACGATGCAGCCCCGCCTGAAAGTCCTACAAAAAGAAACGGCAGCGTCGGCATTCCCGGGATGAAAGCAAAAAGAATAACCGCAGCTGCAACCACTCCGAGCACTCTGGGATTACTGAACATCTGCAGCTTAAATTTAGAGTCCATCGAGCTGTTATCGGAATCTTTAGTAACAACCATACCGGTTGAAACCGAAATAATCAGCGCCGGAATTTGCGAAACAAGTCCGTCGCCAATCGTTAAAATAGTGTAAGTATGCAACGCATCGGTAATCGGCATTCCAAGCTGCATTACACCGATAACAAGTCCGCCGATAATATTGATTGAAGTGATTATCAATCCGGCAATTGCATCGCCTTTTACAAACTTACTTGCGCCGTCCATTGCCCCGAAAAATTCCGCTTCTCTTCTGATCTGATCTCTTCTTTCACGCGCTTGGTCTTCGTTAATCAATCCGCTGTTAAGATCTGCGTCGATAGCCATCTGCTTACCCGGCATAGCGTCCAAAGTAAATCTTGCGGCAACTTCCGAAATACGCGTTGCGCCTTTCACGATAACAATGAACTCGATAATCAAAAGGATTAGGAAAATAATAAACCCGACGACATAACTTCCCCCGACAACAAACGACCCGAAAGTTTCGATTATTTTACCGGCATATCCGTTCAGCAAAATCAATCGCGTTGAACTAATATTTAGCCCCAATCTGAAAAGAGTTAAGATTAACAACAAACCGGGGAAAATTGATAAGTCAAGCGGGCGCTTAATGTATATTGAAACAACAAGAACCAAAAGGGCAAGGGAAATATTTATCGAAAGTAAAAAATCAAGAACAAAG
>CAYLYR010000006.1:0-26406 GCA_964387835.1 uncultured Melioribacter sp. | reverse complement strand
AAGCCGATACCCAAACCGAAAATATAAAAATGGAACAAAGTATTTTTCTCATGTCCCTTTTTTTCTTTATAAATTTTGGCTGCCGACCCCAATAAAAAATAGCTGATTAATAGCAACTCCGTTAATAATACATTTGTATTACCAAAAGAAAAGATTAGCGCTTCAAGTATGATTATTGAAACCAAACCTGTCAGATACCCGAAAAAGAGTGTTGCCAAAGGAATAGTAACTACAATTATTGTAATTGAGAAACCGGAAGGAACAGTAACCGGGAAAAGAATTGAAAGATAAGAAAAAAAGGCGACAATAATTCCGCAAAAGATTTTGAATAATAATTTACCGGAATTAAACCTCTTATTTAAATAGAATAATAGAAAACTTAAGAGAAAAAGGAGTAAAAAATTTACAAAATCTTGTATCGGAACCATAGAAATCCTCTGTTTTTATTTATTGAGGAATTTATATTAAATATATTGAAGTTTTTTCAATATTTAAAATTTAGTATCGCGGGATTCCGGATTATACAAGAAATTTCTCTCCGACTTATATCGAATGAGAGTTGACCGAATATCCGCTAAACTATTTTATTCCCAAAGTTTTGCCGGATAAATTCCCTTATCAATTAACTCGGCTATCCTTTTTTCCACCAATTCCTTATCCTCGCCGTATGTTAAGCCGAACCACGTTTCATCGCTTCTTTCAACTTTTACTTTTGCTTCAGCTGAATTGATTAAATTATCAACAACCGTGGGAATATAAAACTCGGCTTTCGGATTATCATAATTTTTTACAATGAATTCTTTGAAGTCTCTTTCCAAAAAATCGAATATTGAAGGATTAAAAGCAAACATATTCATGGAAACGATTTCGTCTCCGGTCAGTTGAATTTTAGTTTCGTCATCGGAAACAGAAACTATTCTTGAATCGTCCTTCAATATTTTTGTATGCTCAACAATAGATTTCAAATAACCGTTTTCGTCCGCTTCACAAATTCCCCTCGAAACGGAGCCGAAATCGGAAAGCGTATTTTTAAGTCTGTATCCAATCAATCCATACTCGAAAGGATCCGCATTGTTTTTCAGGAAATCAATCGCAATTTTGTATGAACCGAATCCGTAAAAATCATCGGCGTTAATTACAAGGAAAGGTTCGTGAACATAGTGAGCGGCAACAAGCATCGCATGACCGGTTCCCCATGGTTTCACTCTCTCCGGCGAAAAGGAAAGCCCTTCCGGAATTGCATCAAGCTCCTGATAAACAAATTCGGTAAAGACGGAACTCGGAAGGTTGCCGAGAATTGTTTCCTTAAACTCCTGCTCAATTGATTTTCTAATAATAAAAACCACTTTACCGAATCCCGCGCGAAGCGCATCAAAAATAGAGTAATCGATTATCCTTTCACCGTTCGGACCGATTCCGTCTATCTGTTTTAAAGTGCCGTATCGAGAACCCATTCCCGCAGCTAAAATAACCAATGTCGGTTTCATCTTCTTCTTCCCTATTCTTGAATATTAATAAATCAAATCTAAAAATTTTTCTTTTTAATCATAATTTATTTTACAGATTTTACACACCTGAAACCGAGACTATAATTAAATTTTTCAGGTCTCAGTCCGTTCCGGCACGTAATTCTCAAAAAAACCGGATTAGAAGTTTCCCAGCCGCCTCCCCTAAAAACCTTTTTGAACTTAACCTTTCCATTATCTTCATAAGTTAACTTCACTTTCCGAATTGTTTCGGGAACTCCTTTGTAATAGCGGTATTCGCTGCTTGTCCACTCGCGCACGTTTCCAATCATATCGAAAAGTCCGTAACCGTTCGGCGGATAACTCGCTACCTTCTTTGTCCCGATACTTCTAAGCCCTAACAATCTCCAAAGTCCGTCCCAAAATGTTTCGCCTTGGAATCTGTAATTTGCTTTACTCGAATCGATGTAATTTCCCCACGGGAAAAGTGTTCCTGCGTTTCCTCCTCGCGCCGCATATTCCCATTCCGCTTCGGTAGGTAATCTTTTACCTGCCCACTTTGCATAAGCGGAAGCATCGTTCCACGAAACATTAACTACCGGATGATCCGCTCTTTCTTTTCCGGCATATTTCTTCCAGTCGCCTTCGCTTTTATATCCGGTAGCTTCAACAAACTTGGCGTACTGCCGATTAGTAACTTCATATTTATCAATCCAAAACGAATCAACATGCACTTTTCGTTTCGGAATCTCATCGCCGAAAAAACTTAAAGCAAGATTATACGACATGTGAGGAACTTCCTTTCCCATTTCAACTAATTCAGGTAAGCGAGTAGAATCGATTCCCATAAAAAAATCGCCGGCGGGAATCATAGTCATCATTGTTGTTTGTTCCGAATCTCTTTTCTGCGGAAATGATATGAAGGAAAAAAGTAAAACTATTATTATTAGGGGAAAAAGCCGTTTCATTTTTATCTCCCGATATAACTTGTTCGGTTTGAAAAGTAAATTTTCAACAACAAATTAATCCTTTCCAAGAAAATATCAAAAAGTGTTTGTGCTGTTTTACGATAATGAATAAGAAAATTTTTTGCCGTATAAAATGCGGCGAGAAAGAATATCTCTCTATAAAAAAATTACATAAAGCCGTAATATTTCAAAAAAATAATTCCGGCGCTTAAAGTAACAACAGAAAAAATTGTAGAGACAACAATAATATCGCTCGCAAGCTTTGAGTTTCCGCCCATTGCATCTGCCATTATGAATGAAGCAACCGCCGTAGGACTTGCAAAAAGTATGAACAAAATCGTAAGCTGATGTTTATCAAAACCGGAGTAAATTCCAATTGCAACCGCAATTAGGGGAAACAAAACGATTTTATTAAATGCAGCGAGAAAAGAAATTCGAGATGCTTTTTTCAGTTCCTTCAAATTAAGGGACGCCCCGATACTTACAAGCGCAAGAGGAAGTGAAATTTTCGCAAGATAAGTTAATGTTACGGTCGGAATTGAACCGAGTGGTATTTTGAATATTGAAAAGGGCGCTGCAATCACGGCGGCGAGAATCAGGGGATTTGTTACTATCGTTTTAAAAATTTTCCCAAAATCGCTTTCTTTCTTTTTATGGAACGGAACGGTTAAAGCGATGACGGCAAGAATATTATAAAGCGGCATTACAAACGCCAGAACAAGAGAGGCGCGTCCCAGTTCTCCATCGCCAAGCAAATTAGCTATTAGCGCAAGTCCGATAATCGCAAAATTACTTCTGAAGCTACCCTGAATAAAAACCCCTTTATCTTGCGGAGCTTTTGTTACGAAAGATGAAAACACCCATCCTACAGCGGCAATAATCAAAACAACAATTAGAGAAACTCCTATCAGTTCGGGGTCAAATGCTTTCGTTATTTTAACGGTAGCTATTTTTAAGAAAATCAGCGCGGGCAGCGAAACTTGAAAAACAAATGCTGAAGATTGTGAAATAAAAGATTGAGAAACAAATCCTATTCGCTTTAGGAAAATGCCGAGTAGTATCAGCAGAAAAATCGGAGCGACTATGTTAAGTGTGAAAACAATTATTCCCATTTCATTCCAAGTAATTTTTTCTATTAATCATTCTCACACTTATAACATAACCTTATTTTATTAAGCGTAATTTAAGAAGCGCTTCACTAACTTCATAATTTCTTCATCATTTTGATAAAGTTCTTCGCTAAGATTTCTATCGTTGTACGAACGGAGAATCGCGATGAATCTTTCGAGTGTCCCGATAGGAAAAACATTATCCGAATTAAAGAAGTCTATCTCCTTTTCCAACTCGTCGGCGGATTCGGAACAAGAAGCCGGAAGGTGCTCCAATTCATCGGCAAGTTGTTTATTGTTAAATAAATTCTCTTCAATGCGCAATTTTTCAGCAAGCTCCAAACCTTTTTCCATTTCAATTCCGTGCTGCATCGCCATTACCATTCCCGCAAGCAGATGATAAATATCCGCCGAGCCGTCAGGGACACGAAATTCCGCCGTTTGTTTACCCGGAATATAAGGGACTTCGGCAATCTCGAAAGGATTGGCATCTTTAATCATCTCGGTTTTTAACGTCCAGCCGAGGGGAATTCTAACTAACGCCGAACGATTTGTTTCACCCCAGCAAACATTTGTAGGCGCTTCCTGATGCGGAACTAATCTTAAATATGATGTAGGAATTGTATTGCCGAATGCCGTAAGTGCTTTTGCTTTATGTAGAATCCCGGCAATGGTTTTTAATGCAACGGGACTAAGTTTATCATTCTCAATCATAATGTTGTTGTCGTTTTCATCGGCAATAAGATAATGTATATGCAAACCGCTTCCGGCTTTCCCTACGGTAATCTTAGGAGCAAAACTGATTTCCACACCGTACTTGTACGCCAAGTTTCGTAATATCCATTTCCCGAGAACCAACTGGTCCGCCGTTTCATCAACATCCACGGGATTGAACTCAATTTCATGCTGTTCGTAATAATGCTCTTCCGTCGTAAAATTTCCGACTTCGGAATGAGAGTATTTTATTTTTCCTCCGCATTTGGCAATAAGCCTCATCGCTTCGGTTCTGATAAATTCGAATTTTGCAAATGGAGTGGATTCATGATAACCTTTCTGATCTTCGGCGGGATATTCCACGTTCACATCTTTTTCCGCAATGATATAGTACTCGAGTTCACCCAACGCTTTTACTTTGTAACCTGTTGCTTTTGTAAATCTTCTACTTGCTTTTCGCAAAATGTTTTCCGGAGCGCTTTCCAAAGGATAACCTTCCTTAGTGTAAAAAGAGCAGAACAAATCAATTGTGGGAACATCCGAGAAAGGATTAACGAAAGCGGTCTTAAACCTCGGGATAACGTATAAATCACTCGTTGAAGCGTTTATATATGAAAAGAGACTTGAACCGTCAACTCTTTCACCGGTTGAAAGAATCGATTCCAAATAAGCACGGGAAGTAATTACAAAATTAAGCGTTTTAATTTTACCGGCTTCATTAACATAATGGAAATTAACCTGTTCAATTTCGTTTTCTTCAATATATCTGATAATATCATGCCTTGTAAATTCCTTTGCCGGTTTCCTTAAATATTTCACTAAGGAATTTTGGTTAAGCGCAACTTCATATTCTCTCATTTCTTTTTCCTTTTTTGATTACAAAATATTCCAAAGCATTTGCTAAAATATCTTTTACAGAAATCATCTTCGCCAAGATGCATAATTTCATTTCTGCAAAGCTCCCGAACGTTTCCGTGTTACAAAACAAATTTCGGCAACGCTTTATATTAAAAAAATCACACGGAGTAAAATAATCAAGAAAATTTTATTTCCAAGAATATTTTATCGTGAAATTATAAAAAATCATAAAACGGGCGATAATGCTAATTTATTTTTTAATTAACCAAACTTAAAGTCTTATATATTCCTTTCGAGATTTTGGTTTTTGATTAATGCAGCAAAAGCCTTTTCAATCATCTTTTCGATAATATTTTTACTAATTTTTTCTTAAATTTATAGATTAAGTCAAAAAGGTTGTTCGTATCGGGATTTGGTGTTTCACAAAAAAATATCGTACGAACTACATATTAAAAAGTAAAAATTTTTAGAGAGAATTTTATTCACAGAATAAATAAATGATGAAAAAATTAGCAGTGGTTTTATTATTTTTTGTTTTTCCATTTGCAGCCAACGGACAGAGCGGAAATGCGCTTCTTTCTAAATTCGGCGGAGCGGGCGGATTCGAGACATTCTACTTTAATCCGGATTTAAAAGGCTTGGATGCCGGACTAATTGAAAACGGCTTGCCCAAATTAAGCGGCGGCGGTCTTATCACTTACGGCGGCGGCGGATATGCTTACGTTCTCTTTATCCCGAATTTAAGAATAGGCGGAGTTGGTTTCGGCGGCGGCAAATCCGTCAGCAATCTTGTCGGCGATTACTACAAATCTGTTGATTTACACATCGGCGGCGGCGGACTTACAATTGAATATACTTTTCCGCAAGTTAAGTTTATGCAGCTTTCTTTAGGCGCTATACTTGGTTACGGCGGAATGGAAATAACTCTCAACAGTCGCAAATCAACCGTTTCTTGGAATGACATTTGGAATGATTTTAACTCTTCATCCAAAACAAAATCTTACAATATCAAATCGGGATTTTTTCTTTTTTCGCCGGCGCTAAACGGTGAAATATTATTAAGCCGCTTTGCAGCTTTAAGAGTCGGTATCGGTTACCAAATGGCAATCGGAGAAAGTTTTACCGCTTTTGACGGAATCGATTTGGAGAACGTTCCATCGAATCTTAGTTCAAACTCATTTTTTATTAACGCCGGAATTTTAGTCGGCTTATTCGTTTTTTAAAGGGGATTTTATGAAGAAAGTTTTAGTTACCGGCGGCGCCGGATTTATCGGCAGTAATTTTATCAATCACATCTTAAAAACAAGAGATGATTATTTCATAGTGAATTTGGATAAACTCACATACGCGGGAAATTTGGAAAACCTAAAAGACGTTGAAAATAACCCGAATTATGTTTTTGTTAAGGGCGATGTTGTTAATCGAGAATTGTTAGACTACCTTTTCGATAAATATGAGATTAATCATGTAATTAATTTTGCCGCAGAATCTCACGTGGACAGAAGTATTCTCGGCTCGGAAGTTTTTTACAGAACCAATGTTGTAGGAACAGCGGTTTTATTAGAAGCTGCCAGAAATCATAAGGTTGAAAAATTTCTGCAGGTCTCCACAGATGAAGTTTACGGCAGCTTGGGGAAAACCGGTCTCTTTA
Organism: uncultured Melioribacter sp.; assembly: GCA_964387835.1. Taxonomy (GTDB): domain Bacteria; phylum Bacteroidota; class Ignavibacteria; order Ignavibacteriales; family Melioribacteraceae; genus WGAL01. Next base: position 19,640 of record CAYLYR010000006.1, on the reverse strand, counting down.
CCGAAACCACTCCGCTCTCGCCGAACAGCCCTTATTCTTCAAGCAAAGCCGGAGCGGATATGGCGGCGCTTTCGTTCAATCACACTTACGGTTTGCCTGTAACAATTACACGCTGTTCCAATAATTACGGTCCTTTACAGTTCCCTGAAAAGTTAATTCCCCTTATGATTATTAACGCTTTGCACGACAAAAAACTTCCGATTTACGGAGACGGATTAAACGTGCGGGATTGGATTTACGTAATCGACCACAATCGTGCGGTTGAACTCGCATTGGAAAAAGGAGGCGACGGTGAAGTTTACAACGTCGGTGCAAGTCAGGAAATGACGAATATTGAGATTGTTAAATTGATTCTGCAGATTCTCGGGAAATCCGAAGGTTTAATTGAATATGTAAAGGACAGACCGGGACATGACAGACGCTATGCAATCGATTCATCCAAAATCCAAAATGAACTCGGCTGGCATCCGGAATTCAGATTTGAAGATGCAATTGTTAAAACGGTTGAGTGGTACAAAAACAATCGTTCCTGGTGGGAGAGAATTCTAACAGGCGAATACTTAAACTATTACAAACAACAATATGGTAAATAATTTCCCCATTATTGGTAGATGGATTAACATAACACAAAAAATTTGTTTTATCTTAAACGCTAAAAGGTGAAAATGAAACTTAAAATATTTTTATTAGTGATTTTCTTTTCTGCGTTCAATTTTGCGCAGGACAACAACACACAGAATTTAATTAGTCAAGCCGCGATGAATGCAATCTCAGTAACAATTGGCGGTGAGTTTATAACCAACGGTTCGTTTCCCGCATCATCTACAGAGCGCGTTGACCAGTTTGTTACGAGAGTATATAACGCGGCAAGAGCCGTAATGTTAGGCGGAATTAAAAATGATGCAGCCTTAGTACAATTCAGAAAAAAATATGAAAAATACGCCGAGCGTAATATTGAACTTAAACACGCTGACGGTTCTTCACAAATTATCGATTTGGCAAAGTTCAGACTGACAGGAAATTTTGAAAACAATCCCTATTTAAAAAACGGTGATGTTATTATTTTTCCGCCTCTCGATTTAGAGCGCAATTTTATTTCGGTTACCGGAGCTGTAAATAAAACGGTTAAATTTCAATATGTTGACGGCGATAACTTACAGACAGCTCTCTTTTTTGCACGCGGATTAAATAAAGCATTCGATAATTTATCCAAAGCCGAAATCGTAAGACTTACAAAAGAAGGAACAAAAGCAAAGAAAATAATTGTTGACTTAAATGAAAATTTCCCTCTTCAGAGAGGTGATAGAGTTCGTGTACTTTTCGATGAAAATTTCCGCAAAGACTTTAAAGTGCTTGTAATAGGTGAAGTCCGCACCCCCGGGTGGATTCCCATTACTCCGACAAATACAACGCTGAAAGATGTCATTAACGAGGCGGGAGGTTTTACCGAAAATGCTTCCGTAAAATTTTCACAGCTTATCCGCAAATATGACGATAAACTAAATTTGCGAAAAAAAGCCACACTTGAGAATTTGAAGGATTATCCTCTTTCTCCCGAAGAATCGGAAAAACTACTTAATTCGAGAAATTTAGAATATTTAAGGATGTACAGAACTGCAAATTTGCGTCTTGAAGATACTTTGATGTTTAATATCGATAACTCGCTTCGCCTTCTTGATTACAGCCCTAACTTGGATTTCAGAAAACTCGACGCCGATAGTTCCGTTGAAGCTAACTTCCTTGTCAGAAACGGCGATGTGATAATCGTACCGAGAAAGGTTGAGTACGTTTACGTTTGGGGCGGAGTAAAAAATCCCGGATATTACCGATTTTCTCCGAATAAAACCGCAAAGGATTACATAGACGAAGCAGGCGGTTTTACAGATATTGCTTACGGAACAAGCGATTTATATTTAATAAAGGGTAAATCGAGAAATTGGGTTGAAATTGATAATTACGATAACACACAATCCGGTGTTGAAATTGTTTCTTCCGCAAGCTATAAAATTGAGCCGGGCGACTACATTTACGCAAAGAAGGAACTTCCGAAAGGATTCGGATTTTATCTCGGAAGGACTTCTGCCATTGTCGGAATTATTGGCGGCGTGGCGACTACGCTGCTGCTGTTACTTCAATTAAAACTTTAGCCGGTATCTTTTAAGCGAATGAAAATTTTACTTCTTACAAAATACTTTCCTCCGGAGCCGGGAGCCGGCTCCACTCGCGCTTACGAACATGCTAAAAGATGGAAAAATCTCGGCGCGGAAGTTACGGTTATAACTTGTTTTCCTCACTACCCCGATGGAATCATACCCGAAAAATATAAAGGACATTCCTTTTACAAAGAGGAAATTGAAGGAATAAAAGTTTTGCGGACATTTACTTATGCCGCCCCTAACAAAGGAAAAATAAAACGTTCAATCGGTTTTTTTTCATTCATGTTTTCCAGCGTTATTCAAGGGCTTTTAAAATCAGGCAAACATGATATTTTAATTGCATCAAGCCCCCCGATTACCGTCGGTGTGTCGGGAATGATTTTGGCAATGTTCAAACGTATTCCTTTTGTGTTTGAAGTCCGCGATCTTTGGCCTGAATCCATTGTGCAGCTCGGACAAATAACGAACAAGTTTGTAATCAGAATTTTAGAATTCCTTGAAGTAATGATGTACAAAAGAGCTGCGGCGATTGTGGGAGTTTCCGACCCGTTTGTTGATATTATAAGCGGGAAAGGAATAGCCCGAGAGAAAATTAAAATTATTAAAAACGGCGTTGATTTAAATCTCTTTATTCCTCAAGATTATGATTCGGAGTTAGCTGAAAAAATTAATGTCAAAGGAAAATTTATCGTTTCATATTTCGGAACGTTCGGACTCGCCCACGCTTTGGATAAAGTTCTCCTCGCAGCCGCAAAACTTAAATCCGAAGAAAAAATTCTTTTCCTTTTCATCGGGGACGGCGCAGAGAAAGAGAAACTGAAAAAAATGCAAAGAGACCTGTCTCTTACCAATGTAATTTTTATTCCTATGATTAAAAAATCGGAATTGAAAAGCTACTATTCAATCTCCGACCTAATGCTTGTTCCGCTGCGAAATCTGCCGCTTTTCGATAGCGCACTCCCTTCCAAACTCTTTGAAATTCTCGCTATGAAGAAACCGATTATTATTACGGTTAAAGGCGAAGCTAAAAAGTTAGTTGAAAATGCAGGCGCAGGAAAATTTGCCGAGCCTGAAAATCCGGATGACTTGGCAGATAAAATTCTTGAAGCATATAAAAATCCGGAATGGTTAATAATTGCCGGTGAAAAAGGGAGAGCTTTTGTTGAACAAAATTTTGATAGAGACAAATTAGCGTCCGATTATTTAACGTTGTTAAAAAGCATTGTTTCCAAAAATTAGATTTTACAATTTCTATTAAATTACTCGGTCGGGAGTAAGCTGAAAAGGAGTTATCCTTGGCAACAAGAGAGTTTCACAATAAAATAATTCGCTTCTTCGATTCAAATTATCTGCATAGATGGACCGAATATGAAAATACTCTTCGTCCTTATCTTACAACAGAAAAGACTTGGGTTGACATCGGCTGCGGAAATAATGCCGACGTTGAAGAGAAAAAAGAATTGGTTAAACTCGCCGTGGGAACAGACCTTTACAAACACGACAAGCTGATAAAGGAAAATTTTCTTCTCTCCAAAGGAGATTCGCTCCCGTTCAAGTCAGGTTCGGTTGATGTAATTAGTCTGAGATTTGTTATTGAGCATATTGAAAATCCAGCTGAGCTTTTTACTGAACTTAAGCGCGTTTTACGTCCAGACGGAATTGTTGTAATACTTACTACAAATTTTTGGAGTCCAATTATTTTTCTGCCCAAAATAATTCCTTATCAATTGCGCAAATTTATTATGAAACTCCTTTTTGAAGTTTACGAGGAAGACATTTTCCCGACTTATCACAGATTTAATTCGCCGGAAAAAGCAAAATCGGTTTCGGCGGATTTTCATATCGAAAAACTGAAATTTATTCAGGCATTAAACGCCGATAACAATTTGGTTTTTTTTCCTTTTTTATTTTGGCATTTAATAACTAAGATTAATTTTCTTACTATTTTTCGTTCTAATATTTTAATGGTTTTTAAGAAAAAGTAAATAGATAAATTTTAAAGAGACTAATATGAAAAATGATGTAATAATTATCGGAGCCGGAATCGTCGGATTAGCGACAGGAGTTAATCTTATTGAAAAGCATCCCGGAATAAAAATTTTAATTTTAGAAAAAGAGGGAAAAGTTGCCGCTCACCAAACCGGACATAACAGCGGCGTAATTCATTCGGGGATTTACTACAAGCCGGGCAGCTTAAAAGCAACCAACTGCCGAAGAGGTTACGAAAAGCTTCTTAATTTTTGCGATACAAATGAAATTTCTTACGAACTGTGCGGAAAAGTTATTGTTGCAACAAGAAAGGAGGAATTGCCCTATCTCGAAACGCTTTACAAACGAGGTGCGCAAAACGGCTTGCAAAATCTTGAGATCCTTACCCCCGAGCAAATTCGGCAACATGAACCTCATACAACCGGAATCGAAGGCATATTTGTTCCTCAAACAGGAATTATTGATTACACAACGGTAGCGGAAAAGTATGCCGAATTTATTCTTGCTCACGACGGCAAAATATTATTTAACCACAGAGTTGAAAGTATCTCTGAGAAAACCGACTCGGTTGAAGTTATAACTCAGAACGATGTTCATATCGGAAGTTATTTAATTTCGTGCGCCGGCTTGCAGTCCGATAAAGTCGGGCGCTTGACAAATCCACAGCTGCCATTAAAAATAATTCCCTTCAGAGGAGAATATTATAAAATTAAAGATTCCAAAAAAGAATTGGTGAAAAATTTAAGTTATCCCGTCCCCGATCCTAACTTCCCGTTCCTCGGCGTACACTTTACGAGAATGATTAGCGGAAGTGTTGAAGCGGGTCCTAATGCAGTGCTCTCTTTTAAACGTGAAGGTTATAAGAAAACGGATTTTAATTTTAATGACACTTTAGAAACATTCACTTGGCCCGGATTTATCCGCGTTGCAAAAAAATATTGGAAAATGGGAATGGGAGAATTCTACCGCTCATATTACAAACCGGCGTTTGTTAAAGCGCTTCAAAGACTTCTTCCCGATATTACCTCCGATGATCTCGAGCCGGGCGGTTCAGGAATCCGCGCCCAAGCTTGTGATAAATTCGGCGGACTTTTAGATGACTTTTCGATTGAAAAAGGAGATCGGGTAATTCATGTTCTTAATGCTCCGTCGCCTGCCGCTACTGCCAGTTTGGCTATTGGAGAAACAATCGCTTCCTATATAGAAATTACCTAAAAGGGAACTATCCTTTAACGTAAGAAGCAATAAATTATTGAGACGCAACTTAATAATTTTTTTGTCATTCTATTGTTCGCGAAGAGTTACAACATCACCGTAATTTATTTTTTCCTCGTTCCCGTTTCGCAGCAAAATAAGCGTACCGTTTTCATCAATATCAATAAACTTACCAACAACAACATCCTCACCCTGCGTAACTTTAACTCTGGAACCAATCATCTTACATTTATTTCGCCAACTATCCAATACTTCCGTAGGATTATATCTCAACAATGTAAGATTTTCTTCAAACAAGTTTAAGATTTCACTCAGAAGTCTTTCCCTGCTAACTTCTCTCTTCAGTTCAATTTTTACAGATGTCGGAACAATTTGAAACTTTTCAGGAAAAACCGGTTGATTCACATTTATTCCGATACCGACTACGGCTTTCTCTACACGATTACTTTTACTGACCGTTTCGGTTAAAATTCCGGCGATTTTTTTATTCCCGACTAAAACATCATTCGGCCATTTTAAATTCACATTTAATTGATAAAGATTTTCAAGTGCATTTCCAACCGAAAGAGATGCTGCAAAATTAATAAGCGTAACGTTTATCTTATCCAATTCCTCATTTAACAAAACGGAAAACGTAAGATTTTTATCGGAAACACTTTTCCAACTCCTACCTTGTCTTCCTTTTCCCGCTAATTGATTTTCTGCAAGAACAACCGAGCCATATTCCTTTATCTCATTCGATTTCAAGATAAAGTCGTTTGTCGAATCAACTTCCTCAACATAGTAAAAATTTCTTCCAATATACTCCGTATCAAGTTTTATATCAAAATTTTCCAGACTAAACATATTTACTCCTTGTATGAAAATATTTCTTATTCTTTGTCATATTACACCATGTAGGACAATTAGTCAGATAGCATGGCGTTTTTTCAAGCGCGGTAATTTCCATTTAAAAACCGCTTAAATTATTAAAAAACAATATGTTACAAGGAAACATCAATTTGGCACGCAGTTTGTTAGTATATAGGCGAAATTGAAAAAAAGAAAATTAAAAATAAAAAAAGGAGGTTAGCCATGACACTAGTAAAATTTGAACCTTTCCGTGAGATTGAAAGTTTACAAAATCATTTACAGTCATTATTCAGTGATTTTCCGACTTTTGGTTTGGATCTACCTCAAACTTTTTCGCCGCGTGTTGATATTTCAGAGAACGACAAAAATCTCTTCATCGATGCCGAAATTCCCGGCGTTGACAAAAAAGATTTGAAAATTACATTGCAAGATAACATTTTGACCGTAGAAGGTGAAAAGAAAATTATAGACGAACGTAAAGAAAACGAAACTCACAGAACCGAAAGAATTTACGGTTCATTCAAAAGAAGCTTCACTTTACCTGAAAACGTTGACCCTGATAAAATTGACGCTCAATTTAAAGATGGCGTTCTTCATATAACGTTGAAAAAAGTTGAGCCTAAAGAAGCTAAGGAAAAAGTTATTAAAGTGAAATAATGATTGAAATTAAAAATTTAACTAAATGGCAAGCGGCTTCTCAAAGTCGCTTGTCTCATATAAAAAGGAGAGAAGAAAATGGGAAAAATTATTGGAATCGACTTAGGAACAACAAACTCTTGCGTTGCCGTAATGGAAGGCAATGAACCGGTTGTAATTCCTAATTCCGAAGGCGGAAGAACAACCCCTTCCGTAGTTGCGTTCACAAAAAACGGTGAACGTCTTGTAGGACAACCGGCAAAACGCCAAGCTGTTACGAACCCGCACAACACAATCTTTTCGATAAAAAGATTTATGGGACGCAGATATGATGAAGTATCTAACGAAATTCATGAAGTTCCGTATGAAGTTGTTGCCGGTGATAACGGTTCCGCAAGAGTTAAAATAGATGGGAAATTATATTCCCCTCCTGAGATTTCCGCAATGGTTTTGCAGAAAATGAAAAAGACTGCGGAGGAATATCTCGGACAATCCGTTACGGAAGCAGTTATAACGGTTCCTGCTTATTTTAATGATTCACAGCGTCAGGCAACAAAAGATGCCGGCGAAATTGCAGGATTAACCGTTCGCAGAATTATTAACGAACCGACTGCGGCAGCTCTCGCTTACGGATTGGATAAAAAACATAAAGAACAAACCGTTGCCGTTTACGATTTGGGCGGCGGAACTTTTGATATTTCAATTCTCCAACTTGGAGAAGGCGTTTTTGAAGTTAAATCCACTAACGGCGATACGCACCTCGGCGGTGATGATTTCGACCAAAAACTAATTGATTTTCTCGCCGATGAATTCCAGAAACAGGAAGGAATCGACTTGAGAAAAGACCCGATGGCATTGCAGAGATTAAAAGAAGCTGCTGAAAAAGCAAAAATTGAGCTTTCATCTTCGATGCAGACTGATGTAAATTTACCCTTTATTACTGCAACACAGGAAGGACCGAAGCACTTGAACATTTCGATTTCACGTGCGAAATTCGAGCAATTAGTAGATGATTTGATTGAAAGAACCGTAGGACCTTGCGAAACGGCAATGAAAGATGCCGGAGTAAGCGCATCGCAAATAAACGAAGTTATTTTGGTCGGCGGTTCAACGAGAGTTCCTAAAGTTCAGGAAGTAGTTAAACGTATCTTCGGTAAAGAACCGCATAAAGGCGTTAATCCTGATGAAGTTGTTGCAATCGGCGCAGCAATTCAGGGTGGAGTTCTTGCCGGAGATGTTGAAGATGTATTGCTGCTCGACGTTACTCCGCTATCTCTCGGAATTGAAACAATGGGCGGAGTTATGACAAAGTTAATTGATGCCAATACGACAATTCCAACTCGCAAGAGCGAAATATTCTCAACTGCAAGCGATAATCAACCTTCGGTTGAAATCCACGTTTTGCAGGGCGAGCGTCCGATGGCGGCAGATAACAGAACTCTCGGTAAGTTCCATTTGGACGGAATTCCACCGGCACCAAGAGGAGTTCCGCAGATTGAAGTTACATTCGATATTGACGCAAACGGCATCTTGAATGTATCGGCTAAAGATAAAGCAACAGGAAAAGAACAAAGCATCAGAATCGAATCTTCAAGCGGTTTATCTAAGGACGAAGTTGAAAAGATGAAACGTGAAGCTCAAGAGCATGCCGATGAAGATAAGAAACGCAAAGAGATGGTTGAAATTAAAAACAATGCGGATAACTTGGTATTCCAGACGAAAAAACAGATGGAAGAGATGAAAGATAAACTCGAAGAAAATGACAAGGCTCGTTTGGAAAATGAAATCCGTAATGTGGAAGATGCGCTTAAAGCCGATAACTTAGATCAGATTAAAAGCGCAACGGATAGCTTAACCAAAGCTTGGAATGAAATAGCCCCGAAGCTCTATCAGCAGGGCGCTCCTCAAGGACAACCTGGCGCAGAGCAGCCTAATCCGGGCGCAGGCGCAGCAGGCGGACAACAGACAGCCGGTGATGCTCCTAAAGAGGATGGTCAAGTTGAAGACGCTTCGTATGAAGTTGTAGATGAAGAAGATAATAAATAATTAAATAAAAGGAGGAAGCCATGGAAAAGACAAAAGATCTCGTTGAAGTAAAAGAGAACAAAACCTGGGAAGAATCCTTCAACAACGAAGCTTGGATAGCTCCTTTGGTTGATATTTTGGAAACGGAAGAACATTTTATCCTTATGGCTTATATGCCCGGTGTTTCCAAAGATAACGCTAAAGTAAAAATGGAAGACAACAATCTGACCATCATGGGAAGACTTGACAGATACGATGAACTGAAGGAAATGAAGTACATTGTTAAGGAAACCGAGTTCGGTAATTATTACCGCAAATTCAACTTAACTGATAGTATTGACGATACGAAGATTGAAGCGGAAATGAAAAACGGTGTGTTAACAGTTGTTCTTCCGAAGCATGAAAGAATTAAACCGAAAACTATCGAAATTAAATAAGATATTAAACGGCTTGTTCAAAAACAAAGAGGCTGCCATTTCGGCAGCCTCTTGTTGTTTAAAACTCTCTATATTTTTAACTACTACGGACCGACTCCCGCGTGACAATCGGAGCAAAGCCCTTCCTGCCAATCTTCAGGTTCAACATCTTCGCCGGGATGCCGGAATTCCATAACTTGTCCGGCGACTGCAAACTGCATTTCGCCCGGAGTTCCCTGCGCATTGAAAGTATGACAAGTTGTACAAGTTTTCGGAATTACTTCATCGTTCTTGGCAACATGATGGTTATCGTGGCAGCGGAAACATCCGTTACTTTTCATGTGTCCCAAATTATTGTAATACTTATCCCATCTAACTTTCATATCCGGGAAAACGTTTTTCGTAAATCCGTCAAGCACTGCCGCTATCGATTTACTTAATTCTCCCTTTTTATCTTTCAAAACTTCAGGATAATTCTCTTCATAAAAAGCGGTGATTTTTTTCGGAATCATCATCCTTGCCGAATCGGCTGTGCCGTATTCCTCAACACAAGCAGACATTGCGGCGGATTTAAACTCGGGCAAATCTTTTGATATTGCTCCGGTTACAAATCTGCTGTTAATAAATTCCTCAGCCGGTTTAAAATCATGAGCGGGGCGGCTATGGCAATCCAAACATGACATTTGCGTTACGGTTAAAGTATCGAAAGCCGCTTTTTCCAAAGGCTCATCATCGCTTTCAAAAATAGTAACTTTTCCCGTTTTGAGATTTGTATATTTTACCCAAGGAATAACTTGATTATCTTTGTCGGTTGCAACATACTCAATCTTAACGTCTTTATTCATGTGCCAGTGAACGCCTTTCTGCAAACCAAGAGGCTCGGTTCCGGAGGCAAGGTGCATTGTCATATCAATATCCCATTCCGTGTTATCTTCATCCCGAAGAAAATGAATATGTTTCAGTCTTCTGTCGGGCTGAAACTTCTGAGACCAGTGACATTGTTCGCATGCTTCTTTAGCAACTTCATGAATACCTTCATTGGCATAAATCGGATGCGGTACGGTTCCCGTAACAATTGCAATTAATTCTTTTGATGCTTCAACTTTTGATGCGAGAAAACCGGTTACACCTTCGCCGATGTGGCAATCGGCGCACTTTGCATCGGCATGTGCCATTTTTGCATGAGCTGTGTATTCAGGTTCCATCGTTACGTGACAAGTAGTTCCGCAAAACTTAACCGATTCCATATAATGGTACGATTTATACGCTCCGGCGGTTGTAACAAGTAAAAATACTACAAAGACTAATCCGAAAACATAGAATGCATTGCGGTACTTGGGGTTTGATAAATTCAGGATTGAAGATTTTCCTTCAGGCGAGTTTTTCTTTTCCGTTTTACTCATTCCCAAAGGAATCATTATCAACCCGACAATCCACACAACTACAAGACCGACAAACGAAAGAATCCCTGCAACCGTCCACTCGTCAATATTACCCGCGAAAATAAGTAAGCCTAAAATGACAAAAAAAGAAATTACCGACAGGTAAATTCCCCATTTTGTTGTTTTGTTGTTAAATGATTTTGGTAATTCCATCTTAATTTCTCTTAATGTTATTATTTCTTCTTGGGTATGTAATGTTTGATTTTATTCCATGATTTTTCAAAATCAAATCCGGTATCCGTTGGATTTTCAGAGTTATGACAAGTTACGCACATTGCTTTAATTTTCGCCTTGTCGTGGTCATAAATTTTTAATCCTTTGGCAACTGATTTTGACGTGTTTTTCATAATGCTCATTTTAGCGTAATCACTTCCCGGTCCGTGGCATGATTCGCACTGAACGCCGTCTTTTGCCTTAAATGAATGTTTAACCAATGATTTTTCCACACCGTAAGCAGTTACGTGGCATTTCAAACATTTAGGAGTTTCTGCGGCTTTGGTTTTGAAACCTGCCTTCTTAGCAACCTCATCGGCTTTTTTTGTCTGTAAAGTTTTAAATGCATTTGCATGAGGACTTTTTTTCCAGATTTTGTACTGTTTGCCAATCTTAGCGCTCTTATGACACATTCCGCATTTCTTAGCTCCAACATACTTATGCTGCGCTAACAAAGAGGAAGATGAAATAAACAAGAAAGCAGCCATCACAAAAATGTTGAGTAACTTTTTCGAAAGCATATTTACACCTTTTTTATTGTGAATATTAAATAATTAATTATTAAAAAAATAAAATAATAAAATTGTTAAATTTTTGTAGAAAAATATTCCGATTTAAATATCACAGCTATCTTTCACCGGAGAAATTTTACCCACAATTTCTCTTAATTTTTCTTCGGGTACAACTTCCTGAATCTTCTCAAACAAACTCCGTTCTTCGGTTCTGACATGCCGTTCAACAAGTTCCCCTATTCTATCAAGATTATCCTCTACGCTGCCTTCCTCAAGTTTTTCAAAAGCTTCAAGAATTACTTTGTGTTCCTCAATAATGTCATCAAGCATTTTATCCAACTCGGCGGAATAACCTCGCGCTATCGGGAACAAGATTTCCTCTTCATGAGCAAAGTGAGGAACAAATTCCAACTCGTAAGTTCTCTTTGCATCAACTATTTTTTCTTCCAAAGATTGCAGCGCCCTTTTTGTCGGAGAGGCATTTTTTTTCATCGCAGTGGCAAATCTCAATGCCTGATGGTGATCGTGCGAAAGTGGAATAATTGCTTCATGTCGTTTCATAATTTTATCCTAATGTTAATTTTTTATATTAATTTAACTTTCTAAATTTAGTAAAAATAAAGAAATAAATTATGTTATTCAGAATTACAATTTGGATTATTATGCTGCTCGGCGGAGCCGCTATTTCAATTTACACCGACATAAATTATTTCCCCGCTCTTTTTCTAAATATTATTTGGCATTTATTCAGCTTGTTTGTCGGGGTTTGGTTACTGAAATCGGTAATGACAATAAGCAAAAATACCGGCAGAACATTAGCAAAATACGGACGCAAAGGCAACATTAAGCGAATGGAAACAAATGTGCTGGTTAAGGAAGGAGTTTATAAATATATGCGGCATCCGATGCACTTGGGATTACTTTTTTTCCCTTTATCCTTTGCTTTTATTTTAGGCTCACCGACTTTTATTGCAGCTGTTGCTCCTTTGGAAGCGCTTTTTATGGTAATTATGATAAGAATAGTGGAAGAACCGGAAGCGATTAGAAAATTCGGAACGGAATACAAAGAATATATGTCAACCACTCCCGGTTTCTGTTTTCGTAAAGAATGTCTTAAAGCCTTATTTCAAGAAGTCGAAAAATAACCGATGAAAAAACTTCTTATATTTCAATAATCATCTCTATTTCAACGGCGGCGTTAATCGGTAATTCATTAACACCAACCGCGCTTCGTACATGCTTTCCTTTATCTCCGAAAAGTTCTACAAGAAACTCCGATGCTCCGTTTGCAACTTTGGGCTGTTCCGTAAAACCATCGGCGCTGTTAACAAAAACAGTAACTTTCACCACTCTTTTAATATTATCCAAATCACCTATCTCTTTTTTGATTACGCTCAAACAGTTCAGAGCGCAAATTTCGGCAGCTTTCATCCCTTCTTCGGCGGAAATATCTTTCCCTACTTTCCCTGAATACAAAAGTTTCCCTTCCGAAACCGGAACCTGTCCTGCCGTAAAAATCAAGTTACCGCTTCTAATCGCAGGAACGTATGCCGCTAACGGCGTTGGAGCATCAGGAAGTTTCACTCCAAGCCTGCCGAGTTTTTCTTCAATCTTCATTTTATAATCCCTTCTATTATTTTGATTGGAAATTTTATTTTAGATTTTAAATTTAGTTTAATACGCGAAATTATTTAAATAAAAAAAGCGCACCGAAATGCGCTTTAATTTTAAATAACAAATTATGACGAGCAATTCTACTTAATCAGTTTATCGCCTCTGATTTCATCAATGTTCAATTTAAATGGTTTTGCAAAATTGCTGCGTACGGAATGTTTTTCCTTTAACACAATCGAATTGTAGTAACCCATCTTTTCTCTCGGGAAAAGATGCTTCTGCAAATCGAACGAAGGGTGAGGCTGCGCATCAACATAAATAGCAATATCAACAGCTTCCTGTAAAGTTAAAGTTTCATCATCCAAAGGCATATTTGCTTTTAACCAAGTAGCCATTTTATGAGGATGAGCCAAGCCGGCGCCGCAGTTGTAGGAGTTGTCGCCCCAAACCGGAGGATTATCTTCATCGCCCATTCCGTTAACGCCGTGACAGTCGGCGCATTTTTCCGCATAAAGAGCTTTACCGTTCAAGTAATTTTTGTGTGTCGCCTTTTTAATAAGGGGAACGGTCTTCTTATTAATCCATTGCTTCGTATAGAAATTATTTACCGGTTTCTTAGGATTCATTTTAATCTTAACGCCTTCGGAAAGCCACGTAATATAAGCCGCCATTGCCACGGAAGCTTTTGTGTCAATTATCGGGCGCTTACCGTTCATGCTTCTCATAAAACAATTATTAATTCTGTCCTGCAGTGTCTGAACTGTTTTTTCTCTCGGAGAGTATGCCGGAAATGCTGCTGCAGTTCCTACAAACGTTCCTAGATTTTTTGTCTTGCCGCCGTCAAAATGGCAGCTGTTACACGTTAAATCATCTCCAACCAAATCTTTAGTTAAAGGATGAGTGTTAGTGTGCATAATTATATCCTCGCCTAACTTCACCATTTTTCCTAACTCGCCGGAAGGATATGTTTTCGGCGCATCAGGTACGTTCGGCTTATCCAATGTAATCACGGTAAACCCGAGCAATGAAACCAAGCCGAGTGTAATTAAGAGTTTAGTCATAAGACCTCCTTTTTTTTTTTTACTTTTGCCAAACTAATATATTGAAATTTTCTTTTTCGTAAAGAAAGAAAAGACTAAAATAGCCGGCAAAAGCTGATTGTTATTAAGTAATTTTATCTCTTTCTCAAATTTAATTCATCGGCGAAATCCTTTTCGTAATATTCAAATTCGCCCCGTTTATTTTCCTCTTTAAGTTTTTGGTCATAAGCTCTAAGGTCTTTTCTCATTACCTTTGCGCTAATCGTCTTCGGGAATGCTTCCATAAATTCGATTGAACGCGGGCGTTTGTACGGCGCCATGTGATCTCTGATAAAGCGGAAAAGCTCTAACGCCATTTCTTTTGTCGGACGAAAATCGGGCTTAAGAACTATGAACGCCTTCGGAACAATACGGGATTTGTCGTCAACTGTTGAAATAACGCCTACCTCCAAAATAGCCGGATGCTCCATGATTTCGCTTTCCACTTCAAACGGACTAATTCGATAATCCAAACTCTTGAACACATCGTCCACGCGTCCGATAAAATGAATGTAGCCTTCATCATCCATGTAAGCGGTATCTCCCGTTAAATACCAACCGCCCTTAAAAATTTCCTTGTTCCTTTCTGCATCATCATATCCGGAAAGTAATCCGAGAGGTTTTACCGGAAAAGTAGCGACTGCAATTTGCCCGTCCTGATTTCTCGGGACTTCATCCAAAACACTGTCTAATATTTTCACTTCATAACCGGGTGCAACTTTTCCCATTGCGCCATCTTTAATTTTCATTCCTTTAAATGTTGCAACCAATCCGGTAGTTTCGGTTTGTCCGTATCCTTCTTTCAAGTCAAGTCCAACTAACTCTTTTACTTTGTTTACTATTTCGGGATTAAGCGGTTCGCCGGCGCTAACCAACTTAGTAAGAGAAAGATTATAGCTCTTCAAATCCTCGAGAAGGAATAATTTCCAAACACTGAGAGGCGCGCACAAACTTGTTACTTTATATTTTTCAATTTTTTCAAGAACGCTTTTCGGATTAAACTGCGAATAACGAAACGTTAAAACTGTAGCGCCGGCATTCCACGGAGCAAAGAAACTACTCCACGCAAATTTAGCCCAACCCGGCGCGCTGATATTGTAGTGAATATCTTCCGGTTTAACATCAAGCCAATACATAGTTGTAAGATGTCCAATCGGGTAATGATGTGAGTGCATAACCAGTTTCGGTTTTGCGGTTGTCCCCGAAGTAAAAAAGAGGAATAAATCATCTGTGGAGTATGTAACGAAAAATGGTTTAAACTCTTCTTTGTATTTTTCCGAATCCGTATAATCAACCCAGTCCGGTTCAACGAGATCGTTTGAGCATTTGGGCAATTCCAAATCATCGCGCACGCAAATTTTAGCGGTTAATTTTTTCAGATTGTCGCCGGCTTGATCGATACGCTCGGCAAAATGCCTGTGCGCAATAATAAATTTGACGTTTCCCCGTTCAATTCTATCGCTAATATCATTACTTGAAAGTAATGTTGCCGCAGGAATTATTGAACCGCCTGCCTTCATAATTCCGAGTATAATTTCAAAAATCTCAACAGACGTATCCATCATTATCATTACCCGGTCGCCTTTCTGCAATCCCAAATCATTTAAAAAATTAGCTACTTGCGAGGAACGGCGACTCATCTTATCAAAGCTGACAATTTTTTCATTGCCCGCTTCATCGCAATAAATCAAAGCATCCTTCTCATTCCCGCGAGCCATCTCGTCAAAATAATCCGATGCCCAATTAAATTTTGTTACTCGCGGCCATTTAAATTTTTCGTATGCTTCCTCATAACTACTTACATTAAAGAAAAAATCTCTTGCTTCAATAAATTTTGCAGCTTCGTTACTCATATTAAACCTCTTAAATTGAATTGAAAATAGGGTGTATTAAGAAATGAATTGTCTAACTCCTCGAATAACAATAATTGCATCTTCTTCTCGATAAATAAAACTCAATTTTTGGTAAAGAATGTAATAATTTTATTGAAACTTACAAACACTTGTAAGTTGTTTTTTGAACATCAAATATTCACATTCATAAATTTGCGGGAACTACTTCTGCAATAACATCCTAATTTTATTCCGACATTTTCTTGCACGGAAGCAAAATCTGCAAATTCAAATCTTCAATGTTTCTATTATTTTCGTCCAACAATATTTTATCGCCTATTTTAAAAGTCGCCAATCCGCTAATATAATCCGAAGGAACAACAAACTTTTTATCACCGCTTACCGTAATTATTCCCTTCTTTAAATCGATATTTTTTATTGTCCCGTAATGCCCGTCATTAAAAAAAGAATCGTAACCTTTGTCGAAAGCCTCGTTAATTTTAGGAATTATTCTGTAAGACATATTTTTTGTCAAAAGTAGTCCGCCAGGATGATTGAGAAAAAGAATTACCACTGCGGTTTCCCCAGCGTTGACAAATGGTCTTCTGTCGAGTTCCCAATTGCTTCCGTCACTAAGAATAATATTGTTCCCGGTTGCCCCCGTAATCGTCGATTGTAAATAACGAACGTTTGTAAGTCTATTATTGCTCATTACGTAATTAGTTTTGAAGCTTGAACATGAAGTAAAAAGAATGGCTGAAACAAAGAGAAGAAAAAGGATTGATTTTTTCATTTTTTAGTACTCCGTTGTTTATTGTTTTTTATACTTCCTTGCAAATGTAAAGTTCCTAATAATTTTTGTTAGGGAAACCTTTTCAAAATTATATGCGTCCAATTTTCTAAAAAAAAGCGTTACAAACTCTGAACTTTTTTTATTATTAGTTATTTAATTCATTTATTTACGGAGGTAGTATGGGAGAAGGTTTTTACGATAACTTTGAGCAAGAGGAAACCGTTTCCGTTTCAGATGAGATTGTAGGAATATTTACCGAGCCGAGCAACATTTTCAGCAAAATCAAAGCACGAGGAGTTAAAACAATCGATTGGCTCTTACCAATTCTTGTTTTCTCGATTGTAGTTTCAATCATTAATTTTTTCTCATTAAATGATCCTGAAATAAGAATGCAGATTCAGGAGAAACAAATGGAGAGAATTGAGAAGAATTTTAAAACACTGGTTGATAACGGCACAATGACGCAGGAACAAGCCGACCGGCAACTTGACAAGATTTCATCAAACATGGATGAACAGTTTGAGAAAGGGAAATGGATTCAGTTTATCAGCACAATCTTGGTAACCTTTGTTTTGGTTTTAATCCTTGCGGGATTCTTTTTCCTCGTTACCAAATTCGGATTTAAAGGAAGCGGTACGTATAAAGACGCTCTTGTCGCTTACGGATTACCGTACTATATTCTGACAATCGGGTACATCATTGTGGGACTGTTAATGTTTCTTCTTGGGAAGCCGTTGAACAGTTTAAGTCTTGCAGCATTAATGAATATCGATTCATCTACACTTACGGGTGTTCTTCTTGCAAAACTTGATATTATCGGCATTTGGTTTTACGCACTAATCGGTATCGGTTTTGCAAAAATGTTTAATGTCGAGTCCGTTACAAAAGTTGTTGCTTGGGTTTATATCATTTGGATTGGGTTTGCTATTCTTCTCTACTTTGCAGGGCAGGCATTTCCATTCCTTAAATTGTTCGGTATTTAATTCATAGGACTTTTTAACCCTGGAGATTGTTTAATTTTCAGGGTTATTTCATTATTCAAAATTACTTTTTTATTTAGAAATATTTGTTTAAACTTCGGCATGTGTTATAAATCACTTCTGCAGAGGACACGAGTTCTTATATTTGGGTAAAACTTAAGGGGGTTTTTTTATGAAAGAAAACATTTCCACATTAAGTGGAAGCCAAAAAGTAGAAAAGAAAAAAATAAATACTTTTCTGCTGGCACCATTAAGCAACGGACTTTTTGGGTTTGCTTTATTTTTTACAATATTGTTATTTACAAAATTAGTTGCATTTTGGATCGGCTCGATTCCGGTGTTCAGAATTGATTTTGATGATATTATTTTATCCGGCATCGGTTTTGTTTTGATGGCAATAATTAAAGTGTTGGAGAACTTCCGGCAAGATTAAATTTCATCCCTGTCGCAGAGCAATGTTGTTTGAGAGGAGTAGTCTTATAATCGTCTAGGGTTAAATTCTAGCGTATTAGCTATGGGAAAGATTATTAATAACATTCTGCGGCTAGGGATTTTTTTATTTCACATTACTAATTATTCTGATACTATCATTCACAAAACAACCTTCGGGGGGGGACGTTTTATCGCAGTATTAATAAAGCGCTGTCAACGGATAAATCAGTTAAAAATCAAAATTAAAGTTATTGCTTTTTTCATCTACTTTTATCAATATTCGATTAAGTAATTCTTTAATATAGTTTCGGCGAGGAACAATGGAAACAAAAAACAATTTCGATCCCGTAAGCAGATTTTTTATCAGCGTGATTGGAATAGTATTTATTGCGGTAATATTAATCGAGCTTAAAGAGTTTCTGGTTCCTTTTGTTTTCTCAATTTTTCTTCTCTTCCTTTTTGATTCCCTGCACCAGAAGTTAAAAAACAATAAAGTGCCTATCGGTGTTGCGTTATTGCTTGACCTAATAATTATCGGCATATTAATCTACGGAATATCCCAATTCATTATAGGTTCTTTTATGATGGTGAAGAGCTCCTGAAAAACCTTGATCTCCACTTCAGAGTCATGGGCCACATCTACGTCTTCGCTGTAGATCCTATCGAAACAAGCGGAGAGTTCATAGAAGGACTGTCAAATATAATTAGGAAAATAAAGAACTATATGACACGCTCGTTCACTATAACGGTCTTCTTGGATGAGGAGGTCATGAAGACCAGTAGCGGCAGGAAATTGGCTTACCAAGCTGAGCTTATATTCAGGCTAAGCAGGGGAGAAAAGACTCCTGCAAGCCTACTTAGGATAATGAAGACAAAATATATTGAAAGCCCAAGCATCACACTGGAATATAGTATAGGAAAGGAGGATCTTAACTTCCAGGTTATAAGGACAATATAGGCTGTTGTTCAAGAAAAGCTCTCAGTGTTCCCCAAGCAGGAGATCCAGGAACTTTTCCTTATGTTCCTTGACGATATGCTCTGCGACCTCTATGGCAGTCAATGGAACATTGTTTTTTCCAGTTAAACCACAGTAAGGGCATATGTATCCTATATTGTATCTGAACATCTTTTTAGAAACAATTATTGGAATAAGCTGTTTAGCCAGGTTATTTTCTTCCAACAGGTCTCACCCTACAGTCTTCCCTCCTCATTTATATAGCTTATTAGACCCTCAATGCTAGAGTAGAGAAGCATCTTTTGGTACTCGCTCCCCTTTTCCAATAACCGATACACGTTATCGTCTTTCCTCGAGAGCTCTATAGCAATGTTCTCTATTGACTTCTCCCTATTAACGTTTAATTCTTTTCTCAATAGGTCAAGCCAGCTTTCCAGCTGTTTTTCATGTATTTCATAGATGTTGTCGGCGTACAATGGGGCTGTGTGGGGAAAGTGTA